>DATKQS010000025.1 GCA_035532555.1 Thermoplasmata archaeon
GCGCGGGGGAGCTCGGGGTGGGGGAGGAGGGAGAGGAATGTGCTGACGGTAGCGGAGGGCCTGAGCGCGGGCTCGGGCCCACTGGAGCTGGTCAGGAGTCGGGGCGAGGACAGGGGCTGGAACTAATTTCCGTACTCCAGAAAGTGGGGTCGGCCCCGAGGGGGCGTCCGCTTCCTACTCAAACTCAAGAAAGTGCTCCGAAAGGGGCATTCCGAAGAAGTCGATCACCCGCCCGGACTTCCGGAAGCCGTTCTTCTCGTAGAAGCTCGAAGCCCGCCGCAACGGTGGAGTAGTGTCCAGCGGGGGTGTGCCGAACGTACTCGTTGTAGAGTTCGATGATACCTTCGAGATCCGAGTGCCGAGCAGGCTGGATGTGGGTCTCCAAGGTTCCCAGCGTCCGGAGCGAAGTCTACGGTTCGCGATAACGACCGCCGTTGAATTATCGAGAGTATGACCATGTGAAGTGGACAAAAGTGAGTGGACGACCGGTCAGACTAATCTCCCGCATGCAGATGCCAAACCGGATCGGTACCGGTTTGGCCCCCATCGGTAGGCTCGTCGGCCGGGTTCCCGTGTTCCTTACGGGGAGGACCCGGCATCGAGTGCGGTCGCGAGGCGGAAGTACGCCTGGGGGGGGAGTTCTTCGGGCCGCATCCGCTGCCAGTCGGTCGGCCACTCGGCCTCGTGAGCCAATCGTACGAGCTCGATCCTCGGGCGACCCAACCGAGGAAGGAGGTTCGCGAGTTGCTTGCGGCGAGAAGAGAAGAGCGTTCGGACAATCCGTTCGAAGCGATCTACGTTCGGCACCGGGAGAGGGCCCGCGCGTGCCGTGTGGACGAAGATGCGACCCTCGACCTCGGGCACCGGATAGAAGGCCGACCGGGGTACCGTCCGGAACAGCTCGACGTCTCCGTAGAGCCGCGCCACGATCGAGAGGCGACCGTACGTCTTCGACCCCGGACCGGCGGCGAGACGTTCGGCGACCTCCCGCTGTACCATCGCCACCACGCGCGGCGTGCGGCGGGCGAACAGCGCGAGGAGGATGGGCGTCGCGACGGAGAACGGCAGATTCCCAACGACTGTCGCACCGGGGGGAAAGGCGTAGGTTTCCGCGTCGGCCTCCTCCACCATAATCCATCCGCCGAAGATCGAGCGGAGGAAGGCGACGAGGCGCGGATCGCGTTCGACCACGGTCAGCGGACGGATTCCGCGCCGGAGAAGGGCCGCGGTCAGCATCCCAAGACCCCCTCCGATCTCGACGACGGCATGGCCGGCGGGCGCCTCGACCAGCGCGGCCTCGGCATCGGCCGCGAATGGATCGATCAGGAACGATTGACCTAGACGGCGCGACGGGCGGATCCCGAGACGCTTGAGCGTCGCGTCGATGGCCCGCGCTCCCTCGGGAACGGCGAACGGGTCCGCCAGACTATGGGGCGACGAAGATGCGGTAGTTGTCCTCGGCACCGATGAGCTCCTGCTCGATGCGGCCGACCACGAGCTTCTCCGAGCTCTTGAGGTGCGCGCGCGTGTTGAGGTCCTCGAAGCTCGTGAACGGGCCGCGCCGGCGTTCCTCGAGGATCGTCTCCATCGTCTTCTTTCCGATGCCCGGCAGCAGTTCGAGCAGGTGCGCTCGTCGAGAGATCGGCTGCGCCTCGTTGAAGAAGCGCAGATACTTCGTGGGGTTCGCCCGGACGATTTCCTCGAGCGCCGGGGCGAGCTCCGAACGTGCCGTAGCCGTGAGCTCCTCGAAGCCGATCCGCCGACGGACGTGATCGATCGGGGGGATCGAACCTTCTTCGGAAAGGAGCGCGATCCGAGCGCCCAGCGCGAGCTGGGCTCCGGGGCGAGGGATCAATTCGAGAAGCTTCAGTTCGCTTTCGCCGACGGCGATCGCGACCGGTTCGCGGTGGAAGCCCCGGTCCACCGGGCGGCCGTTCGGCAGATAATCGAGGACACGGGCGTAGCTCTCCACGGCATTCTCCCGACCGACCTCACTTGTGCTGCGCGACCACGTCGAGCAATTGAGCGATCTGGGCTTCCTCGAGGACCATCCGCTCCTTCGCGAAGAGCAGGCGGATCTCTTCCGGGTACTGAGGCAGCATGTCGGCGATCTTGATCGCGAGCGGTACATCGATGAACGGGAGCTTCGTCAGCTCGGCGATCAGCTTGTTCGTCTGTTCGACCGTCAGTCGGGCGAATAGCTCCGCGTGCTGCTGGGCGAGCAGGGCCTCGCGCGGCAGCGGGCGGAGCGCGGCCTCCTCGGCGAGCATCTGCTTGACCGAGGCGAGTGGTAGGGGTTCTGGCATCAGTGTCCTCTCGTATCGGCCGGGGCAAGGTGGACCGGGTTGGCGATGAGCTGCTTGCGCTTGCCTCCATCCAGAAACTCGATGCGGTAAGCCCGACCGACCGAGGCGACGACCGTGCAGACGCGGCCCTGGTAGCGAGGATGCGGCACGCCGTGGGCGTCCGACGGCTCGATCCGGACGATAACCTTCTGGCCGATCTCGAACTTGCGCAGGAACCGGGTCACCGGCGGCGAGCCCCGCTCGCGCACGTGCTTCGTGAACGTGCCGCGGCTGCGTGATCGGAACCCCTTCGAACTCTTCACCATCTATGTGACCTCGATATCATGAATCTCGAGCACGTCGAGCGATTCCACCTTCAGCGGGACCCCCAGGACCCCGGACAAACTCGGATCGGTGCGCCCGCCATCTCCTTCCACCCATTCCTTGACATACGTGCCGGCTTCGGTTCGTAGTTGCACCGTGAACCGTCCTGCGTCCCCTTCCACGAGCTCCGCCTCGACGATCCGACGCATGCGAACGCGGTCGGCTCGGCGGTGGGCGACGCGGGTTGGGGTGCGCTGGGCGATGGCGCGACCGCGGAAGAGCTTCAATGCCTCCTTAACCTTTGCCACATCCACGGCACCGACCGCGGTGACTCGGTAACTCTTCTCGGGAGAGGCCTCCTTCACGCGGATCACGTCGGCGCCCTCGGCGAGCGTGAGGTCGGAGATCTCGACCCGTCCGGCCGCTTCCTGGGCGATCGCCGCGGAGATCGCCGCCGGATCGATCGTTCGGTGCCGGGGTCGTACGAGTTCCAGGACGAACGGCCGTCCTCGACCGAGCATGCGGGCATCGATATCCTCCCGGCCCATTCCATGGAAGCGGCTCTCCTCGGCCTCGGAGGCCCGGATCGCCGGCGCTGCGACCAGTTCCTCGACGCTCTCGGAGTAGGTCTTCCCGGTCCCGTGGCAGCGATCGCATCCCCGGCCGTGGCACGCGCGGCATGGCCACCGCGTCTGCGGCAGGGTCCGATCGAGCTTCCGGTACCGACCTTGCAGGTACAGAGGGAGAACCGTGACCCCGACACGACCCACTTCGAGATCCGCGAGGAAGACGAGATCGGCCGGGCCGCTGCCGCCGATGGCGCCGGTCCGTGCCTCGACCGCCTTGCCGAGCTCCCGGTTGAACGCCGCACGGGCGCTTTCGCCCCATCCGGTGCCGACCGTTCTCCAAATCTCCTCCTCGCGCGCGAGGATCTCGGGTTCCCAACGGGACCCGCAGGTGAACCGATGCCATTCGTAGCCCTCCGAGGCCCGGACGATCCGTTCGACCCATACCGGGATACGGTCGAACGCCCCCGCGCAGAGCCGGCACGACGGACCCGGCGCGAAGTCCACCCCTCCCAGCATCGAGGCGAGCCTCTCCGCGCGCCCGAGGTTCGTCAGGCCGCGGCCCAAGCGGCCGAACAGGCGCCCGAAACAGTCGGCGCACAGTCCGAGGGCGACGGCCGACCGCGCGGCGGTCACCGCCTCCTCCGGGGGAGCGAACGGCACCGACGCTTGGATCACGAGCGCGACGACCCCGGGACGCCACTAAAGCGTGACGCCGCACGGACGAGCGACGGTTATTGGCGCCGGCGCCCTGCGGCGAGCGTCCCCATGCCCCGGATCACCGTGGAGGAGCTGACCCGGGCGATCGAGCGCACCCTCGTCGCCCAGGGGAAGATCATGCCCTCGGAGGCGCGCCCGACGGCCGAGATGGTGATGGCATACTTCGGCAACGAGGATTCGGTGCTGGACAACACGCTCTCGAAGGAGGACCGGGACCGGTTCTACTGGCTCGAGGACGCCGGGCTCTTGACGAGCGAAGAAGAGGACGCGACCGTGTCCCGAGGGCGGTCCTGGAGGATCCACTACTGGCTCATGCAGAAGGACCGGGTCCACGCCGCAACCGAGGCGCGGGGATCGGACGGAGCCCCCGAAGAATCGGTCTACGAATCGATCTCGGCCCAGTCCTGGAAGCGGTCCGGCCCCGAGTCGGAGCCGCCGCCGAAGTAGAGCCCCCCTATCCGGGGGCGTCAGTGCTCCGGCGCGGGATACCGGAAGAAGCCCTCTCCGGTCTTTCGTCCGAGGCGACCGGCCGCGACCATCGATTTCAGTAGCGGGCAGACCCGGTACTTCGGATCCCGGTATCCCTCCCAGAGCACATCTAGGATCGATACGGCGGTGTCGATCCCGACGAGATCGATCAAAGCGAACGGGCCCATCGGGTGGTGGAACCCGAGCACGTAGGCGGTATCGATGTCCTCCGCGGTGGCGACCCCTTCGTACAGCATCCACGCCGCCTCGTTCACCAGGACGGCCAGCGCCCGCGTCGTCACGAACCCCGGGGTGTCCTTCGAGAGGACCACCGCCTTTCCGAGGGCGGCCGCGAACTCCCGAGCGCGGACCACCTCCTCCGGCCGGGTCCGCAGGCCCGGAATGATCTCGACGAGGGCCATCTGGAGGACCGGATTGAAGAAGTGGATCCCGACCAGTCGCCCCGGGTCCTTCAGGTCCTGACCGATCGACGTGATCGGGAGTGAGGAGGTATTGGACCCGAGGAGCGCGTCGGGTGCGGCGCCGGCCTCGATCTCGCGGAAGATCTCCCGCTTCAGCGCGAGGTTCTCGGGAGCCGCTTCGACGACGATGTCGGCGGAGCTGATCCGGCGCATCCCGATCGCCGGGTCGATGCGCGCCACGGCGGCCGCCGCGTCGGCGGCGGAAAGGTGCCCCTTGTGCACCTGGTGCTCGAGGGCGCGCACCGCGTTCGCCCGCCCACGCTCTGCGAAGGCCTCGGTAGTGTCCTCAAGGGTCACGAAGTAGCCGTGCAGCGCGCACTCCGCCGCGATCCCGCTCCCCATGATCCCGGCACCAACCACGAACACTCGACGCCCGATCGAACGGCGCGGATCGCTGGCGGCCGGAGGGGATCCCGGATCGCTCACGGGCGTTCCCCCACGGCCGGCTCGGGCGGGGAGAGGACGAGCTCCAAGAATTCACAGGTACGGCAGCGCGGACCGCTCGACGGCTCACCGCAAGAGGTGCAGCGCTCGGGGGCGATGGTCGGCTCCCTGGTCCTCAGTAGGTCGGTGAGGCGTTCCTGGGTTCGCCGGAGCGCCTGGCGGGTCCCCGGGGTGGCTTCTTCCAGCCGCCAGAGCACTTCCCGGAAGACGTTGCGGTGCGCTCGTCCCGCGTGCGGGCACTCCCCATGGTCGAACGGTAGCCCGGTCAGACGCGCGTAGAGGTACACTTCCCGTTCCGGGATCGCGGCCAGCGGGGCGATGCGGGGGACGAGCCCGGGTTGACGGCCCCGGTGGGGAGCCATCCGAGTCAGTCGCTCAAGGTCCCCGCGGACGAGGTTCATCAGGATTGTCTGCGCGAGATCATCGAGGTTGAATCCGAGGACGAGCACGTCGGCTCCCGCGTCGCGGGCGCCTTGATTGAGCAGCCGGCGGCGCCAGACGCCGCAGAACGAGCAGGGCACCGTCTCGGGGAGCCGCTCGGCGGCCCGGTCGGTCGTCGTTCCGAGCTCCTCTTCGACCCGCACGACCCGGTGCTCGACGCCGAGCCGTTCGGTCAGGGCGCGGGCCGCCTCGAGCGTGGCCGTTCGGTACCCTTCAACCCCCTCGTCCACGCTGATCGCGACCACGCGCACCGAAGGGCGCCGGAGGAAGTAGCGCTGCGAGAGCGCGAGCGCGGCCGCGGAGTCCTTTCCGCCGGAAAGAGCGACGGCGATCGTGCGGCCCGAGAATCGGGGAAGCTGTCGATGGATCTCGCGGCGGACGCGCTCCTCGACCCCTTCGATGAAGTGGCGCTCGCACGCGTGGGCTCCGGCATACGGCTGATCGACCACCGCCGAGGCGTCGCACGAAGAGCACCGCACGCGGGGCACATCCTTCCCGGGCTATTTGAGGAGCGAGCGGCGTTCCGGAGCCGAACGCCGGGCCGGACTCTGCCATTGCGCGCATACGATTATTAGGCGAACGGGGACCTACGCGCCGACGATGGGCTCCGCTGCGCTCGCCCGGCTTCCCCGGGCCGGATCGATGCCGCGGGCCATGTCCCGACCGGCCCTGGCGCCGGTCCCCGACGAACCCGGGAGCCGCTTCTCCACCGAGAGGATCGTCGAGCAGTTCGTCCGGAGCCTTCGGGCCCAGGAACGCAGCCCGTGCACGATCAAGCAGTACGCCCATATCGCGCGGATGTTCCTCGCTCGGGTCCCGAAGCCGCTTGACGAGGTCACCGAGCGGGACATCGATCTCTTCCGGGAGCACCTCGTCCTGCAGCGGCATTACTCGAAGAATTCCCTCTACACGACGATCCGAGGGCTGACCTGCCTGTTCCGGACGTTCGGACTCACGGTCGCCGATCACCAGGAACTGCCCCGCAGGCCGGAGCGCCTCCCGCGCTACCTCTCCGAGGAGGAGACGCACCGATTGTTCCAGGCCGCGGCCCGGTCCCCCCGGGACAGCGCGATCGTGCACGTGCTCGCCTTCTGCGGGCTGCGGGTCGGGGAACTATGCCACCTCCAGCTCGAGGATGTCGAACTCGAGCGCAACATCCTTCATGTCCGCTCGGGAAAGGGCGACAAGGACCGGGAGGTGGTGATGGACGACCGCGCGCGGGCCGCCGTCGACCGCTATCTAGCGGACCGGGCGACCAATGGCGGTGAAGGGACGCGGCTCTTCCCGGTCGGTCCGGTGACGGTCGAGCGGATCGTCCGGGAGTGCGCGCGCACGGCAGAGATCCCCCGCCGGGTCACTCCGCACATGCTGCGTCACACGCTCGCCACGACGCTGCTCGCCCGCGGCTGTGACATCCGGTTCATCCAGAAACTGCTCGGCCACGCCTCCGTGGCGACGACCCAGATCTACACGCACGTCGACACGCAATCCTTGCGGGATGCCTACGAGCGGGCGAAACCTCAGTATTAACCTCCCCGGGGCCTCGACCGGCCCGTGCCCCGAGAGCGACTCGCCGTCCTGATCTTCGGTGCCGGCATCGCAGGCTGCTCCCTTGCCTACCATCTCGCGCGACGCAAGGTCGGGTCGATCGGCGTGTACGATCCCCGCACGCCGGCCGCCGGGGCGACCGGGCGGGCCGGCGGTGTGGTGACCGAGCAGCTCTGGAACGAATGGGACGTCGAGGTGACACGCGAGGCACACGCGGAGTACCGCGCGCTCGCCCGACGTCATCGGCCCGACGCGTACTCCGAAAACGGCTTCGTGCGCTGGACGAAGAATCCGGTCGCCGCGGCGGTGCTTCTCGAAGCGGTCGAGCGCCTGCGATCCTGGAAGGTCGACGTGGAGGCGGTCGGACCCGCCGAAATCTCGCGCTGGATGCCGTGGGGTCGATTCGAGGATGTGCGCGCGGCGATCTATAGCCGCCACGACGCGGTGGTCACCCCGAGCGCGATCGCCGAGCTGTACGTCGAAGGGGCCCGACAGCGGGGCGTCGAATTCCATCTGGGACGGGCCGGGGCCATTGCCCCGGGCCCGGACGGACGACCGGTACTGGAACTTGGCGAGGAACGTTGGGACGCCGAGTCCACGGTCGTCGCGGCCGGCGCTTGGTCGAAGCGCCTGTTCGCGGACCTCGGCCATCCGCTCCCGCTCGTGCCGTATCGTACGCAGGCCGCGACGCTTCGGCCACCGCAAGCGCCTCCCGACGTCTTTCCGACCGGCCACGATGTCGATACCGATGTCTACGCCCGGCCGGAGGGTCCCGGCCGCATCCTCGCGGGAGACGGCACCGAGCTCATCGAGGCGGATCCCGAGCGATTCGTCACGAGCGGAGACGATCGCTTCCGGACCCACCTTGCCGAGGTGTTCAGCGACCGGTTCCCGGGATGGGCGGACTCCGAGATGATCGCGGCGTGGGCGGGCGTATGCACGGCCACCCCGGATCGCCGACCCCTCGTCGGAGAGGTTCCCGGCGCGCCGGGACTGTACGCTATGACCGGGTTCAACGGGTTCGGCGTGATGCGCGCCGGTGGCGTGGCACGTCGCCTCGCCGACCGGATCGCCGATGGGCCCGGTTCGCGCGCCGACGAAGAGCTTCGTGTCGTGCGGCCCGATCGCTTCCACCTACCCCATCCACCCTTCGCTCCGCGTCCCGGGTTCACCTTGGAGGCCGGCGATTCTCCGCGGTTCTGACGGGTTCGCGGGCCGGCATCGACGACGGGTCTCGCTCGAGGATGGGTGCATGTCAGAGCGCTTCGCGCACTCGGGCCAGCTTCTCTAGGAACTCCACGCCCTCCCCGGTCGTCATCGGCGTGCCGTCCTCTCGGGAGAGGGGAAGGCCGGCCGCCGCGCACGCGGCGGCGGGAGTCGATCCCTCGAGCAGGAGGCGGAGGGCCCGCTGTTCCCGTCGACCGAGCCCGAGGGCTCCGATCTGGAACTCGTCAAACGCTTCGAACGCGACCGGACAGACGAGCCGGCCGATCTTCGCAAGCTCGGCCGCATACAGCCGGATCTCCTCCTGCGCGTGCGGGTCCAGGCGGAGCGACAGGAAGTGGAATAGGTTGTACAGGTTGATCTTCCAGTACCATTGCGTGTAGAAGGCGACGGGAAGCAGCAGCCGAGCGGTCTCCCGTGCCACGCCCGCCTCCAGCGCGCGCTGGTACGACGCGTACGCGTCGCGGGAGACCCGATCGAGATCCCCACGGAACAAGGCCACCGCTTCTTCGGGCAAGGGATCGCCCCGGCCCTGGCGATTGCGGCTCGACTGATGGCGGACCTCCTCCGGAACGGGAATCTCATACTCCTCCTCGAGGACGGAGTACCGAGCGCTGATCTCGTTCAGCGACGCCGTGCGGTGGCGCACCCATTGACGTGCGACGAAAATCGGGAGGCGGACGAGGAACTTGAACTCGACCATCTCGAACGGCGTCGTGTGGCGATGGCGCATCAGATATCGGATGAGCCCACGGTCGTCCCGAACGGTCTTCGTGCCCGGCCCGTAGGAGACCCGCGCGGCCTGAACAATCGCGTTGTCGTTCCCCATGTAGTCGACCAGGACCACGTAGCCGTGGAGCAGCACCGGGTGGCGAACCCCGATCTCCCGATCGGCGTCCGGGACGCTCGGGCGGCTCATGCGAGGGGGTTCGGTCGGCACGATGACGCGGGACGGCGAGGGGTCCGATAAAGCCGCCGTCACTCCGCCGCCGTCGGCAGAAAGGCTTACGCTCCGCCTTCGTTCGCACGGCGTTGGAGGGTGAGATGCCCCGAGTGCTCGTCGCGGTGGCCTGGCCGTACGCGAACGGCCCGTTCCACATCGGCCATCTCGCCGGAGCGTACCTCCCCGGCGACACCTTCGCGAGGTATCACCGCCTTCGTGGAAACGAGGTCCTCTTCGTCTCGGGATCCGACATGCACGGGACGCCCACGCTGGTGCGCGCGGAAGCGGAAGGGATCGGTCCGGAGGCGGTCGCGAACCGCTACCACGAGATTAACCGCTCCTCGTTCGAGCGGCTGGGGTTCACGTTCGACACGTACACGACCACGCACACCGCCAATCACGAACGCACCGTCGACGAGGTGTTCCTCCTCCTGCTGGAGCGGGGATACATCCACCGTCGGACGGAGGAGAGCCCGTACTGCCCCAAGCACCAGCGGTTCCTGCCCGACCGTTACCTGGTCGGAACGTGCCCGAACTGCGGGTTCGAGGAGGCCCGGGGGGACGAGTGCGATCGGTGCGGGCGACCGATGGACGCGAAGACGCTCGGATCGCCCCGATGCTCGTTGTGCGGAACTCCCGCGGAGTTCCGGCCGAGCGAGCACTTCTACCTCGGACTCGACCAGCTCCAACCGAAGCTCGCCGAGTACCTCGATCGACAGACGCACTGGAGGCCCGGTACGCTGCGGGTGGCGCAGAACTTCCTCGACGAGGGACTCCATCCCACCCCGATCACCCGCGATCTCGAATGGGGCGTTCCGATCCCTCTCGACGGCTACGGCTCCAAGCGATTCTACGTTTGGTTCGAGGCGGTCATCGGGTACCTCTCGGCGTCCCGGGAATGGGCGATCCGAGCCGATCGGCCCGAGGCGTGGCACCGGTTCTGGGACTCCCGCGAGCCCGTGCGCCAGTACTACTTCGTGGGGAAGGACAACAAGTTCTTTCACACGATCATCTGGCCGGCGATCCTCATCGGGCTCGGCACGTACGTCCTACCGTACGACGTTCCGGCCAACGAGTGGCTGCTCATCGCCGGCAAGAAGATCTCGAAATCCCGGCCGGCAGAGCTCGAGGTGTTCATCCCGTCGCTGCTGTCGCACTACGCGCCGGACGTCGTCCGGTTCTACGCGGCGCTGCTCGCACCCCAGAACCACGACACCGAGTTCGACTGGGACGAGTTTCATCGGGTCAGCGAAGAGATCCTCTCCAACCAGTACGGCAATCTCGTTCAGCGCGCCCTCGTCCTCCTTCGAGATCGATGCGACGGCAAGATCCCCGAGGGCCGTGCGAGCGTCGGGTCGCATTTGCGCTCCGTGCACGAACAGATCACCGAGCGCTACGAGCGGGTGCAACTGAAGGAGGCGCTCGACCTCGCGCTCGGAGAGGTACGCGAGGCGAACCGCAGGTTCCACGAGGCCCGCCCCTGGGCGGCGTCGGGCGCGGCGCTCGCGCAAGCACTGAACGACGCCCTCGCGTCGATCCGCGCGATCGCGACGTGGCTATCGCCCGTGCTGCCGTTCTCTTCGGCGGAGGTCCACCGGATGCTCGGATTTTCCTCGGGGCCGGATCCGGGAGAGTGGGACCGGGCGCTCGAGCCACTCATCACCGGGCAGCCTCTGGGAGAGATCCGCCCGTTGTTCCCCCGAGCGAAACGAACGGTTCGTCCCGCACCGACATCGGCGCCAACGAACGCAAGCGCCCCTCCCCTCGCGATCCGGGCGGGCACCATCCGTTCGGTCGCTCCCCATCCCGATGCGGACCGGCTCTACGTGCTCGGGGTCGACCTCGGTGAGGAAACGCCGAGGACGATCGTCGCCGGGATGAGGGCCCACTACGCTCCCGAGGAGCTCGAGGGGCGACGCATCACGGTCCTTGCGAATCTGGCCCCCCGTACGATCCGCCGCATCACCAGCCAAGGGATGGTGCTCGCGGCCGAAGCGGGAGAGACCGTCGCGCTGCTGGCACCGCCGGAGGGCGTCCCGCCGGGTGCGATCATCGACGGGACGGCTCCGGACGCGCCGGTCATCACGATCGAGGAGTTGGCGAAGACCCCGCTCGTCGTTGGCCGCGTCGAGGGCTCGGAGAACGAGGCCACGTCGCGGGTCGATATCGGAGGGCGTCGCATCGAGGTCGAGGGGGCCTGGCCCCAGGGCTCGATGGTGATCGTCCGGCTGGCAGCCCCCGGAGCCGATCGCGGGACGGTGCTGTCCTTCCGCCCGGGGGGCCCGATCCGGCCGTCCGCGGATCTGCCCGCGGGGGCGTGGGTCCGATGACTGGAACGCGCCGATTGGACCTGCACGTCCACTCGCAGCACTCGCCGGATTCGAAGATGCGGCTCGAAACGATCGTTGGACAGCTGGGCCGGACCGGCCTGTCCGGGTTCGCGCTGACCGATCACAATTCCGTGGCCGGTCACGACGAGCTGCGCGAGCTCCAGCGACGGAATCCGGGGTATCTCTTCGTGCCGGGGGTCGAGGTTTCGGCCCTCGAAGGCCACCTGCTCGCCTACGGGATTCCAACGGCCCCGCCGGCCCACCGCCCCGTGGCGGAGACGATCGATTGGGTCCTCGCGCACGGAGGCGAGCCGGTCCTCGCCCACCCGTTTCGCCGCTCCCATGGGGTCGGGCGTCGGATCGCAGAGACGGCGGCCATCCGGGCGATGGAGGTACGCAACGGGCACAACTCCGAACTCGCTAACGCCCGCGCGGAGTTCGTGGCCAGCCAGCGAGGCCTCGGACATATCGGTGGGAGCGACGCTCACACCCCGAACGACGTCGGGCGGGCGTCGACCCTGGTCGACGAAACAGCGGACACGGTCGACGACTTGCTCGAGGACATTCGCCGCGATCGGACCGTGGCGGAGGGATCGTCCTTGACCCCCTGGGGTCAGGTCCGGGTCAGCGTGCGGAACTTCGGCCTCCGGGCGTCGCGCGGGTTCCGGAGAATATAGACGCCGCCGCACTTCAGCACTTTAAGGTGGACGCTCCTGACCCCTGCCGCGCCAAGGTGGCAGAATGGTTAATGCGACGGACTGCAGATCCGTTTCCTGGGGGTTCGATTCCCTCCCTTGGCTCGCCCCCTAACGGAGGCTCCGCTCGGAAGATGCGCCCATTCCGCGTCCCGACAGGGGCTCGGACGCGGATCCGCGTTCGAGGTCCATTCACGGGACGGACGGAGGCCTCTCCCGGCCCCCTCGGACGCGGGTCGACCGCCGGTCGGCCCTCCGAGGGGGTGCCGTCGCTCCTGCGCGCGTGGCGTGCCTCTACCCTCTACGGGGGCGAGTGAAGGTGGGTGATGATCGAGTTCGCGAGCGTCCCTTCTACAGCGATTGCGCTGAGCAAGATGACGACCACGAAGAAGAACACGATCGCGGCCTCGAGGTACGACACCGGGTACATCGGCCGGCCCAGCCGGTTCTTGGGAGGCTCGACCAGAGTCTCGCCGCTCGCGTGTAGCCACCGATCGGCGATGATCGCGACCGGGAAGGCGAGGATCGCGGTCACTCCGAACCCGATGTACATGAGGAACATGGCCCAGGGGGTCGATGTGAGGCCGAGTTGGTAGGCCCTCCACCCGTAGGCGATCACGGTGAACCCTGAGACCAGGCTGAGCACTCCGACGTACTGTAGGCGGAAGTGCAGAACCACCGAGATTCCGAACCCGAGGATGATGATCCCGAAGAGGGTGTAAATATCGTAGAACAGGATGTTGTACGCGCCCGGTAGGGGCCAGGTCATCATCCCCCAGAATCCCATCACGAGTACGACCACTCCCATGGCGATCAGCGGGATCGCGGTCTCGTGGAGGGCCACCCCGAGTCCCGCAGGGCCGCGGCGACGATAGGCCAGCGATTCGGCCACCACGATGTAGGCGACCGAAACCGCCACCAAGATCAGCGTGATCATCACAAACGTCAGCTCGTCGATAAACACCATCTTCGTTCACCCCTAGCGCGGTTCGAGCAGGTGCCCCACGACCCGATCAGTTCGACCTCGGTTCATGGTTCCGCTCCCTGCCGCGACTACGACCCCGATTCGTTGGGGGGTATTTCCACGGTCCGTTCGCTGGACTTGACGGACCGACACGCGACCGCCGATCGTAGAGGAGGGGATCGCAGGCTCGGCGGCCCCGCGCGGGGCGATCCACGAGCGTTCCGCTCCCCTGGGAGCGAGGATCGGCTCCGGGTCAAGCCGGTTTGACGGGGGGACTATCTGCGGGGCCCGGGATGGCGAGAGAGGCCCGCCCATGCGAGCGTTCGTGATGCGGAAGATCGGAGAAGTGGCGGTCATGGACAAGCCGATCCCGGAGCCGGGACCGAACGATGCCGTGATCCGAACGACCGCGGCGATGATCTGCACGTCGGACACGCACACCGTGCGAGGGGCGATCGGCGAGCGCTCGAACCTCACGTTGGGTCACGAGTCGGTCGGAGTGATCCATCGGCTCGGGTCGGCGGTCCAGGGACACGGGGTCGGTGACCGCGTCGCGGTGAACGCGATCACGCCATGCTTCCGGTGCGACAACTGCCTGCGCGGTTTTCCATCGCAATGCACCGAGATCCTCGGTGGATGGAAGTTCGCGAACACCGTAGATGGAGGCTTGGCAGAGTACTTCCGGGTGAACGACGCGGAGGCCAATCTCGCCCCGATCCCCGCGGGGCTTCCCGACGACAAGGCGGTCTACGCGTGCGACATGATGTCCACGGGGTTCATGGCTGCCGAACATGCGGCGATCCCTATCGGCGGGGACGTCGCCGTCTTCGGTGCGGGCCCGGTCGGTCTCATGGCCATCGCAGGGGCGCGCATGCTCGGCGCGGGCTCGATCATCGCGGTCGAGACAGTGCCGAAGCGCCAGGAGCTCGCCCGGCACTTCGGGGCGGACGCGATAGTCGATTTTCGCACGGTCGACACGGTGATGGAGGTCCGTCGCCTGACGCACGGTACCGGCGTCGACTCTGCGATCGAAGCGTTCGGGTCGTCCGCCACGTTCGCGAACTGCGTTCGCGTCACGCGGCCGGGCGGCACGATCTCGAACGTCGGATACCACGGAGAGGGAGAGTTCGTCGGAATCCCCCGCCTCGATTGGGGGGTCGGGATGAGCGACCAGACGATCCGTACCGGTCTGTGCCCGGGCGGGCGGGAGCGGATGGGCCGGTTGCTGCGCCTACTCGAGCGCGGAAGGATCGATCCCACGCCCCTGACGACCCACCGGTTCCGGTCCGATGAGATCGAACGGGCGTTCGGGATGATGGCATCCAAATCCGACGGGATCATCAAGCCGCTCATCGAATTCAAGTGAGGCCCACGCCGTGGGCGCCTCCCCCCTACCGGCATCTCCACCCGGGAGGGTCTAGGCTCACGGCCCGGCAGCGTCAATAGAGCTCTCCGCCTCGCTCGATCCGATGCCCGACTTCCCCCACTCCGGCCTGTGGTTCGAGGCGCTCGTCGGCGCGCTCCCGCTCGGGCTGGCCACGGTCGGGCCGGACGGTCAGTTGCGGTGGGCGAATCGAACGTGGCACATGCACACGCGCCTCGAGACCCACCGCCCGGCAAGCCGGGTGGACGAAGCACTCGGAATCGCGGGAGCCCCGCATCGAGAGACCCTGCTCCGCTGGATCCGGGACGGCACGGCCGGGGTGCTCCGGTCGGTCCCGCTCGCGCGAGCGGGGTCGGCCGGGGTGACCTACGCCGACATCGAAGTTCGCCTTGTCCCCCCCATCGCACCGGACTCCGACCGTCTCGTCGTCATCCACGACGTGACCGATCGGGCGATCGAGCACGACCGGGCGCGCCTGTTCTACGAGTCGTTCCTGACCTCGACGAACGCGATCGAGATTACGGACGACAAGGGGATCCTCGTCGACGTGAACCCCGCGTTCGAACGAATCTACGGGTATTCGCGGGCCGAGTGCATCGGAAGAAGACCGAACATGGTCCGAAGTCATTCGACCCCGGCGGAGGTGTACTCGCGTCTCTGGGCGGATCTCCTCGATCCCTCCCGCGGATACTGGTCCGGAGAGATCATGAACCGGGACCGGTGGGGGCACGAACGTCTCGTCCTGCTCACCATCAGCGCGGTCCGGGATGATCGGGGGATCACCACCCACTACCTCGGGGTCGCGGTGGATCTGACCGAACAGCGGATCTGGCAGCGCAGCGCGGCCCACGCCGACCGCCTGGCCTCGATCGGGCAGCTCGCGGCTGGAGTCGCCCACGAGATCAACACCCCCCTGACGAACGTGATGCTGGTCGCGGAATCCCTCCGTCGGCGGAGCAAGGATCCGTGGGTGCTCGCCCGGGTCGATGCAATCACCGGTCAGATCGACATCGCCGCGAAGATCGTGCGGGGACTGCTCGACTTCGCCCGTCGGTCCGAGCCCCAGATCGTCGCCCTCGATCTCGTCGAGGTCAGCCGCTCGGCGGTCGACTTCCTCCGGGGAAAGCAGTCGGCGAACATCGAGCTCGAGGAGGTCTACCCGGCGACCCCCGTCCCGGTCGCAGGGGATCGTGGCCAGCTCATCCAGGTGCTCACGAACATTCTCAACAATGGCTACGAGGCCATGGACGGAGCTCCCGGCGGTCGTCTGCGGATCGAGGTCCGGGCGGTGGACCGCCTGGCCGAGGTCGAAGTGACGGACTCGGGGCCGGGGATCCCTCCGGAGGTGATCGAGCACCTGTTCGAACCGTTCTTCACCACGAAGCCGGAGGGGCGCGGCACCGGGCTCGGACTCGCGATCAGCGACGGACTCGTCCAGGCGAATCACGGTCAACTCCTGGCGCGGAACCGGCCCGAGGGAGGAGCGAGCTTTCTCGTGCGGTTGCCCCTTGCGACCTCCCCTCCACCGGACACCTGAGAGGTCGGCCGAGGGGAACCTGGGGCGGCGGCCCCGGGACGGGACCCAGAACGGCTTTGTCGTTCGCGGTTCCTCGCGGTGGCATGCGTCTGTTGCTCGTGGACGACGATTCCGTGATCCGAGAGGAACTCGGCGAGCTGCTCCGCGACGATGGCCACGAGGTCCGGGACGCCCCCTCGGTCCCAAAAGCAATCGAGATCCTTGAGCGAGAAGCGATCGATCTCGTTCTCACGGATCTCAAGATGCCGCGACACAGCGGGCTCGAGCTCCTCGGGGAGGTGCGCCGCCGCTGGCCGGAGGTCCTCGTCGTCGTCGTGACGGGGTACGCGACGGTGGAGACCGCGGTCGAAGCGATGAAGCTCGGAGCCTTCGATTACGTCCGCAAGCCGTTCCGCTTCGAGCAGATACGATCGATGCTCGACCTCGCGGCCCAGGCGATCCAGTTCCACGGCGACGGAGGCCGCGTTCAGGACATCGACCGCACGCTCGAGGCGTGGACGACCACGGACGACCTGGACGTGCTTCACCTGACGGACCGGACGGTCCGCCCGCGTCCCCGGGTCACCGTGGTCTCCACGGGGCTCGATCAGCCGGCAGAGATCCAAGCCCACCTTGAGACGTTCCTCGCGGACCGACCCCACGGCGCCCTGCTCCTCGAGGGCGCGGATCGCCTCTTCCGAGCCCATCGGCGTACTGAGGTCATCCAGTTCATCGAACGGCTGCGGCAGGAGCTCGAAGGCCGAGGTCCATTGATGGTGACGTTCGACCCGGGCTCGATCACGGTCGCGGACGTGGTCGACCTGCGGGCCCGAGTGCTCGCGGAGACGACGCGGGCGACCCTCGAGGCACTCTCGAACCCGCTGCGCCGCTCGATCCTGCGTCGCGCCTCGCAGGGCCCGTGCACGTTCACGGAGGCGATGAGCGCGGCCGGGATCGATGAGACTCCGAAGGTCTCCTTCCACCTGCATCGCTTGGAGGAGGACGGGCTGCTGGTCCACTCGGCGGATGACTACCGGATCACTCCGCGCGGCCGGGAGGCGATGGCCCTCCTCGTGGAGATGGACGCGATCGCGACCCGAGGACTCAGTGGGAACCGGGTCCTCGCCGTGGGCCCGAACTGACGTCGCGACCCTCCGGGTAATCGATATCCCTCGCGGCCGCTCCTCTCCGGATGGCATGGTGGCCGCTCCGTCACCGGCTCCCGCACCGCCGCTGGTCATCCTGGGCGCGGGCTACGCAGGGCTCACGCTCGCTCAGCAGGTCCACCGGCTCTCCCGGGGAAAGATTCCGATCGTCCTCGTCGACCGAAGCCCCGCCCACATCTTGCGGACCCAACTCTACGAGATCGATCGGATCGCCACCTCAGGAGGGAACCTCCGCCGATGGGCCGTCCCCCTCGCCTCGGTGCTCGAGAAGACCCGCGTCCAGATCCGGACCGCCCGGGTCGAGCGCGTCGATCTCGCCGAGCACACCGTCCAGCTCGACTCGGGCACGATCGAGTTCGGCGCGCTCGCACTGTGTCTCGGATCCGTCGCCGCGTACTACGGAGTCCCGGGGGCGGCCGAGCACACCCACAGCGTCTACCGGCTCTCCGCGGCGCAACGCCTCGCGACAGCGATCCGAGAGATGGAGATCGCCTCGGTCGCGCTCCCCGGGGAGCGACGACCCCGGGTGCTCGTCGTCGGCGGGGGGTCGACCGGCACCGAGATCGCGGCCGAGATATCGACCACCGACTGGGCGGCAATCACGAAGCCGGGGGCGCGCCGTCCGGACGTCATGCTGCTGACCGGTTCTCTACCGTTCCTCGTGGGCTTCCCTCCCCAACTCATCGAGCACGCGCGGGAACTCCTGGTCCGGGCCGGGGTCTCGATATTCTACGGTTGGAACGTAACTCGGGTGGAGCCGCATCGGCTGCACTTGGAAGACGGGAGCGTGCTGCGCTTCGACATCGCCGTGTGGTGCGCCGGTCTCCAGGCGCCCCCTGCGGTCGCGGAGCTTCCGGTCCGGCATGGACGGGGAGGCCGCATCACGGTCGAGCCGACACTCGAGATCCCCGGCCATCCCGGGATGTTCGCCGTCGGCGACGTGATCGAGTTCCAGGATCCGAAGACCGGACTTCTCGTCCCCAGCACCGCCCAGGCGGCCCTCGCCGAGGCCCGCGTGGCGGCGGCCAACATCGTGGCGCGCTGGAAGGGCACCGAGCTCCAGTCGTTCTCCTACCGAGAGCGAGGCGCCGCCGTGTCCGTCGGCCATGGGGCCGGGGCCGCCGCGCTCGATCGACTGACGCTCTGGGGAAGCCCGGCGGCGCTCCTCAAGCGACTCATCCAGCGGGACTACTCGCACGCCGTGGAGCAGGGAGAAAGCAGCCGAGTCCTGTAACGGATGGTGGCGAACGAAGCCTTAATCGCGGGTACCCAATCGCCGGTGGAGGAGGAACGATGAAGGCGATCGCGCTCGTGGGGGGCCTCGGGACCCGCCTGCGCCCGATCACGTACGATCTTCCCAAGCAGCTGATCCCGCTCGCCGGACGTTCGATGCTGTATCGGGCGCTCGATGTGCTCCCGGACGATCTCGAGGAAGTGGTCCTCGCGACCGGGTACAAGGCCGACCAGATCGCGGCGTACGTGCACGAGCACCCCTACCGGCTCCGGATCCGCACGGTCCCCGAGAGGCAACCGCTCGGGACCGGAGGCGGGATGCGCAACGTCGCCGACGGGATGTCCGACCCCTTCTTCGTGATCAACTCCGACATCGTCTCGGCGGCCTCCGCGGCCGAGGTCCTCCGGGTGCACGAACAGCGGAACGGGATCGGTGCCCTCCTCCTCGCACGGGTCGAGGAGACCCAGACCTTTGGCGTCGCCGCGCTCGGCGAGAACGACCGGATCACGCAATTCGTGGAGAAACCCGCGCCGGGAGAGGCGCCCTCCCCGTGGATCAACGCCGGCATCTCCGTGTGGCGACGCGAGGTGCTCGATCGGATCCCGACCGGCCGCGAGGTCAGCTTCGAGCGCGAGATCCTTCCCGGTCTGTTGGACCGTGGGGTGTACGGAGCGCGACTCGAGGGGTACTGGCAGGATGCGGGCACGCCGGAACGCGTGCTGTACGCCCAGCGGCTCCTCTTCGAAGCCGGAAAGGGGGTCGAAGTCTACCTACCGTCCGGCGCGTCGGGGACGGGCCCGGTCTCGGTCGGACCGGGCGCACGTGCGGTCGGCGCGACGTTCGGCCCGCTCGTCACCCTCGGAGCGGGCGTCGTGGTCGGAGAAGAGGCCCGTATCTCCAATTCGATCGTGATGGACGGGGCGCGGATCGACTCCGCCGCCACCGTGATCGGTTCGATCCTCGGTCCGCGCGCACACGTCGCGGCCGGGCACCGGGTCGCCGATCAGGTCCTCGGCGCCGGCGGGGAAGCCTGAGTCACCGCGCCGGGCCCGTCACCACAACCTTCAGCGAGTCCTGGGGCCGCTGGGCGAGCCGGAACGCTTCCTCGATCTCCTCGAGCGGGATCCGGTGGGAAACGAGGTCATTGAGCGCGAGCCGGCCGTCCACGACGAGCTGCTGGACGGCGGCGATGTCGGCCTCGGTCGTCGCGTAGGAGGGCACGAGCCGGATCCCGCGCAGGTAGATCTCCTGAAGATCGGCGTCAAGGCGGCTACCGCTGGGTGGGACCCCGAAGAGGTTCACGGTACCCCCTCGACGGGCGATCGTCGTGGCGAGGGTCACTGCGGAGGGGGCGCCCGTCGCGGCGACCGCGAGATCGACCCCCCGTCCATCGGTCGCTCGATCGATGAGGTCGCGGACGGCGGACCCGTCGGTCGGATCGATCGCGGCATCGATCCCACCCCGCTCGGCCGCGAGGCGGCGCAACGGAGCGAGTTCGGCCCCGCCGACCCAGGCCGCGCCCCGGGCGCGGGCAAGGCGTGCGTAGAGAAGGCCGGCCGGTCCAAGGCCGATGACGAACACGGACGCCTCCGGAGGAAGCGCGATCCGTCGCAGGGCGGTCGCAACGCAGCCCCCCGGTTCGAGCAGGGCGCCGGCGTCCCACCCCACGCGCCGGTCGAGCGTCAGGACGGCTCCCTTGCGGACATGATCGGCGGAGACCCGGAACGCCTCTGCGAACCCGCACGGATCGAGGTTCGTCTTCGCGTACGCCGGGCAAAACATGTAGTCCCCCCGGGCGCAGACGGGGCAAGCGAGGCAGGGGACGTGGTGATGGACGAACACCCGGTCTCCGACCTCGTGGCCCTCCACGCCCGTGCCGACCGTCTCGATGGTCCCGACCGGCTCGTGACCGAGGATCGCGCTCGCGGTGTAGCCACCACGCACCTTCTCGAGGTCCGTCCCGCACAGGCCGCACTCGGCCATCCGGACGACGATCTCACCGGGGCCGGCGACCGGCCGAGGAGTGTCGGCGAGGCCCACCCGCCCCGGGGCCTCGAGCCGAGCGTACTTCATCGGGCTCGGGCCGCGAGGATGGCGGCATCGAGGATCTCGACGCCCTCGTCGATCTCCTCGCGCTGGATGATGAGGGGAGGGATGTACCGGATCGAGGAGCGGCCGCACGGTAACAGGATCAGGCCGCGCCGATACGACTCCTGAAGGATCCGGTCGCGGAGCCGCACCGCGGGCTCCTTGGTCGTCCGGCTCGTCACGAACTCGGTCGCGACCATGAGCCCGAGCCCGCGGACGTCGCCGATCTCCTCGTACTTGGCCTGCAGCTCGCGCAGGCGCGTCTGAAGATACGCGCCTTGGGTCCGCGTGTTCTCGAGTACATGCTCGCGCTCGATCACGTCGAGCGTCGCGAGGGCCCCGGCGACTGCGACCAGATTTCCACCGAACGTGTTGGAGTGGGCCCCCGATTTCGTGTAATCGAGGTCCCCGCGGAAGATGATCGCCCCGATGGGAAGCCCGCTCCCGAGCGCCTTCGCGGTCGTAACGATGTCCGGGACGATCCCGTGGTGCTCGATCGCGAACCAGTGTCCCGTGCGTCCGATGCCGGACTGCACTTCGTCATCGATGAAGAGGATCCCGTGCTCGTCCAGGATCGACTTGATCGCCGCGTGCCATCCCTTCGGGGGAACGATGTACCCACCCTCCCCCATGACCGGTTCCGCGATGAACGCCGCGACGTCGTCCGGCGGGATCGAGGTCTCGAAGTAGAGCTCCTTCAGGATCTTGGCGCAGTACAGATCGCAGCTCGGATACTCGAGCTTGTACGGGCATCGGTAACAGTAGGGAGAGGGGATGTGCTGTCCGCCTCCGGTGTAGGCATTGAACCGCGAGCGCTGGACCGGCTTGGACGTGGTCATCGTGAGCGCGCCCAGGGTGCGCCCGTGGAAGGCCCCGAGTAGACCCACCGTCAGCGGTCGCTGGCGGTTCCATCGCGCGAGCTTCAGCGCTGCCTCGGCGCTTTCGGTCCCGCTGTTGGTGTAGAAGACCTTCTTCGCGTGGGTGCCCGGCGTGATCGCCGCGAGACGTTCGGCGAGCCGCGTTTGGTTTTCGTAGTAGAAGTCCGTCCCGGCGAAGTGGGAGAGCCTTCCCGCCTGTTCCCGGACCGCTTGAACGACCGCCGGATGGGAGTGTCCGACGTTCAGGACCGATATACCCGCGGCAAAATCGAGCAGCCGGTTGCCGTCCACGTCGGTGACCCAGACCCCGAGCGCGCTCTCCGCCACGATCGGGGAGGTCTTGGTGGTCGTCGCCATCGAGGCCTCGTCGGCCCGGATGATGCGCTGCGCCTTCGGTCCCGGGATCGGAACCCGAATCATCACTCCTCGATGGGGCGGCTTCGATGGGTCGCGAGGAGGGAGATCGGCCGTGGGGGACGCCCGGCTTTCGCTCATGAACGCTCCGCGCGGCCCAGTTCTCCCGTGGGGTATAGCCTTCTCGGTGCCACGGGCGGCGGTGCGTCGGGCCAAGGATCACGGCCGACCGGACCGGGGCCCCGCGGGCGCACCTTGGAACCGTTCTGCACGGGGACCGGACGATCGCCGCGCTCATAGGCCGATCCAGAGCGCGGCGAACGTGAGGCCGATGGACAGCGCGGCGATAGGGAGGCCGTAGCGCATGAATTCGGCGAGCCGGATCGGGATGCCGGTGCGTTCGGCGCGATCCACCAGGATCAAGTTGCTGGCCGCTCCCAGGAACGTCACGTTCCCGGCGAGGGTGCTCGCCGCGCCGAGCGCGACCCATGGGATCGGGGTCGAGGCCCCGTACCCGAGGCCTGTGAGCACGGGGATCTGGAGGGCGACCCACGGGACGTTGCTGACGACCTGGGAGGCGACGACGCTCGTGGCGAAGATCGACGGGAGGGCGGAGGTGCTCGAGCTGCCCGTGGCCGGGATGGGAAGCAGGGTCTCGAGGGAGCCGATGACGCCGCCGGCAACGGCTCCCCCGACGACCACGAACAGCCCCGCGAAGAGCACGAGGATCCGCGCGTCGACCGCGCGCAGCATCGCGAGCCGCTCCTGGGACACGAAGAGCGTCGCGAGTGCCCCGCCGAGGGCGATCTCCCAGATCGGGATCGCCGGGAGGCCGAAGGAGGCCCCGCCCACATCGAGAGTGATGAGGAGGACCATCGTCGCCGGGAACAGTACGATCACCGGACGCCGCAGGATGCGGCCGCTCCACTCCCCATCCGGGAAGAGCGGCGGGGCCTCCGCGCGAAGTCGGTCGTACTCCGGCGTCGCGGGTCCCATCCGGGCCGCGAATGCCCAGCGCACGAACAGGGCGCCGAGCACGATGCTGGCCGCGATCGGAAGGAGGAGGTAGCGCAGATAGGTGCCCACGGGGGCCTGGAGCCCGCTCGAGATCGAGATCAACAGGTTCTGGGGATTTCCCATCGGGGTCAGCGCGCTGCCAATCGTGACGGCGAACGCGACCGCGAGCAGCATCGGCTTCGCGTCCATCTTCGTCCGCTTCGCGACGCCGTAGAGGAGAGGTACGGCGAGCAGCACGAGGGCGTCGTTCACGAGGAACGCAGCGGCGATGGAGAACCCCACGAAGATGACGAACGGAAGGTCCGCCGGGGAGCGCGCTTGGCCGATCAACCAGCGGGCGGCGTGATCGAGGATCCCCTGCCGTTCGAGCGCCCCCGCGAAGACGAACAGTGCGAACAGGAACAGGAGGACGGGGGCGGCCTGGGTCAGCGCGGAGTACGTGCCGCCGAGCGACAGAGTGCTCGAAACGACGGTCCCCGCCGCCCCCACCGCGAAGATCCCCCAGATGGGCGGTCCGCGGCCGAAGAGCTGGCGCACCACGATGGCGCCGAACACCAGCGCCAGGATTGCGACGGCGACGTCGTTCGTCACGGATCACCCCGAGGAGACCGCACGGAAGACCGGCTACATATCCGACCGCCGCCAGTGGAACCGAGGGCTCATGAACCGCGAGCGACCCCTTCACGCTGATGCGTCGCCGCCCACCGACCGTTCCATCCGTGACCGTCGCGCCGGGCGGGCGGATCCTGGCGCTCTCCGCGGCATGGTACTCCGACGGAGCCGACCGCCGACGGGAGGCCCGACGTGACCGACACTGCGTCGAGTGCCACTCGGCGCTCGCCACATCGCGGACCCCGTATTGCTCTCGGGTCTGCCGATGGAAGTTCCATGGGCACTACTTCTGGGATGCGGCCCGCATCTACGTCATGCGTCGCGACCGGTACACGTGCGCGGTGTGCCGATCGCGCCGGCGGGCGCGCGAGCTCGAGGTCGATCACATTGTCGAGATTGCGCGCGGTGGAGCCGCGCTGGAGTACTCGAACCTGCAGACGATCTGCCGACCGTGCCATCGTTCGAAGACCCGAGCGTTCCTCGCATCGGTCGACCGCCGGGCAGGGCCGAGCGCAGACGCGGTCCCCGCGGCGTAGCCGAGATGCGGGCCGAGGACGGCAGGCACCTCGGGTTCGATGGGCTCGGCCGGATTCGAACCGGCGATCTTCGCTGTGTGAGAGCGACGTCTTAACCGCTGGACTACGAGCCCGCGCGCCGACGCGAGGGTCGTCCGACCTTTAAGACTGCTACAGAGGGAGCAGGAGGAAGGCAGGCACGAGGAGGCTCGCCACGACCGTCAGGATGAGGCCGCTCCCAAGCGCGAGGCTTCCGGCGTCGGCCTCTCCGTAGCGCACCACGAAGTACAGCGTCGTGTCCATCGCGGTCGCGCCTCCCATCGCGGCCAGTCCCTCTCCCTTCACCCGTCGCCCCACGACCGGAGCGAGCACCATCGTCAGGTTCTCGCGGAGGAAGTTGGCGAGGAAGGCGACGAGCCCCAGGGTCGCGCCGAGTCGCGCCGCGACGAGGGGGCCATCGAGCGTGTACCAGCCGAACCCGGAGGACATCGCGAGGCTCGCCGCGGCGCCGGTGCCGGTTGCGAGCGCATAGATTCCCCCGGCGATGAGCGCACCGGTGATGGCTGCGACCACCGGCACCCACACCCGGCGCAGGGTCTCCCAATGCAATCGGATCCCGAGGCCCACCAGGGCGAGGAGGATGTACAGGGCGTACGGGATCGCGCTAGCTGCGGGCAGCGGGAGGACGAGCGCCACGGCGTAACCGGCGAACAGCGCCCCGATCAGGACGACGGAGAGCGGAACGCGTTCGGGTGCCTGGGGCAGCGCGCGAGCGGGACCGACGACCGTGCGATGCGGCAATACCGCGTAGATCGCGAGCGTGCAGGCCAGGATGAGGCCGGCGAACCCGATCGCCAGTACCACGCTCGGAGCGAGCGTGGCGGGGCTGACGTCGGTCAGCGAGGCACCGAGGAGGAAGACGAGCGCGACGATGGTGGCGATCGTGGCGCGCAGGATCCATGGAGTGCTCGGGCGCCAACGCCATCCTACGAGGTAGCCCGCGACGAACGCGACGTAGAGGAACGGATCGAACTCCACCGTCGGCTCAGCCCTTCCATCGACGGACGCTCGGTGAGGGCGGCGCGCCGGGGACTCCTCGGCCGAGACGGACGGTGGCGTCGCGCGCGGCCCCGAAGCTGACGAACTCGATCGGGACCCCCGTCTCCTCGGTCACAAAGGAGAGGAAGGCGCGCAGCTCCGCGGGCAGCGCCCCGGCGCCTTCCTCACGGAGGCGCTCGAGCAGTCGCGGGTGAAACTCCCCCCACGCGGGCAGTCGCTCGTAGACGGGGTGGACCTCGCCGAGATCGTCCGCGGAGGTCGGCGGCCGATCCGTGAGCGACGAGCCATCGGGCAGCTCGTATCGCACGCACACGGGGACCTCGGGGAGGCCTCCGAGCACATCGACCTTCGTGATCGCGAGAGCGGTGAACCCGTTCAGCCGGGCCGCATAGCGCAGCAGGACGAGATCGAGCCAGCCGCACTCGCGGGGCCGACCGGTCGTGGCGCCTCGCTCGCCGCCGACACGTTGCAGGTACTCGCCGAGCTCGCCCTCCACTCGCGTCGGGAACGGTCCTGCCCCGACCCGCGTCGAGTACGCCTTCGAGACGCCCACGATCCGGTCGACGGCGAGCGGAGGGATCCCGCTGCCGACCAGGGCTCCGGCGCTCGTGGGATGGGAGCTCGTGACGTACGGATAGGTGCCGAAGTCGATGTCGAGGAGGGCGCTCTGGGCGCCTTCCAACAGGATCCGGTCGCCCCGGCCGATCGCCTCCCATAGGATCGGTTCGGTGGGCCCGATGTACGGGGCGAGCCGGCTACCGACCTCGATCAGGGTCGACGCCAACTGTTCGCGCGGAGGAAGGTTCGGGAGCTGGGTCTTGCGAGCGTAGAGCAGTTCGAGGCGTTGACGCAGAGTCGCGGGGCGGTCGAGGTCTCCGAGCCGAATCCCCCATCGACCGTACCGATCGGAGTACGCCGGGCCGATGCCGCGTCCCGTCGTGCCGAGACCGGCCGCGGGGGATTGCTGGGTGCGAAGCTCATCCTCCCAGGCATCCTCGATCTCGTGGAGGGGGAGCAGCACATGGGCCCGATCGGAGAGCAGGAGTTTTCCGCGGAACAGACCGCGCTCCTCGAGAGCCCGAAGCTCCTCCTCGAGCTTCATCGGCTGAACGACCATCCCGGGCCCGCTGATCCCGGTCACTCCACGCCGCAGGACCCCGCAGGCGAGCTGGTGCAGGACCACAACGCCTTCGGGCAGGTGAATGGAGTGCCCCGCGTTGGGGCCACCGCCGGTGCGCACGACGTACTGGGCGTCGGCCGCGAGAAAGTCCGTGATCTTGCCCTTCGCTTCGTCACCGAACTGGGCACCCACCACGATGGTGACCGGCATGGAACTTGGACCCACTGAACCGGGAGGGGAGAAAGTAGATGGCCCTTGTGCCCCGGCCGCGGCGCGCTCCGTTCAGCCGAATCCCTGGGCCGCTCGTGCGCGCTCGATCTGGGTGTCCCGGAGCTGACGGACCCGTCGCGCCAATTCGGGCGAAACGAGGTAGGCCCCGGCGAATAGCTCGATCCCCCATGTGAGGGCTTCGAGATCGCGTTCTTCGGGGTGCCGACCGAGGAAACGGAGATATTCGAGGGCGCGCTCGGCGACCTCACGGCGCGGTGCGCCGCCGCGGATCCCGGCCCCGATGGTGTCGATCCGTACGAGCTTCTCGAAGTGATCGGCGAGGTGTTCGAGCCAGTCCGCGTACGCGGGCGGGCCTCGGCTCCGGGCGATGACCGCGAGCCGCCGTCGATCTTCCTCGGCATCCCGCAGCCAGCCGAGGTCCATCGTGCGGTTCCGGCCATGGTGACGGTAGCAGGTCAGCCGCTGACCGTCCACAAAGATCCCACGAGGAGAAAGGAGGCCGATCATGAATGCGGGCAGGTCCGGGACGTACTGCGCGGCGTCGAGGATCGACGCGAGTTCGCCCACGGCATCCTCGCGGCGCAGCGCCATCGAACTGAGGTTGAAGTCCGACTGGGCCTGGATCAACTGGGGAAGTCGCTCGATCTTGTCCGCCGAAGGGATGTACCACCCCTCCTCGGGGACATCGAGCGCAGACTCGTGGAGCCGCCACAGCTCCGGTGGCACCGGGGCGCCCTCCCGGTCGATCACCACCGATCGGTTGTGGTAGAAGCCGAGGTCGGGATGAGTCCGGTACACGTCGATCAGGCGTTCGAGGCGCTGCGGAGCGTAGAGATCATCGTCGTCCAGGAACGTGACGATCGGCGCTCGTGCGTCCCGGATCGCGCCGAGCACCCAGCGCCCGATGTGCTGTTGTGGATCGAACCGGCGCCGGACCCCCTCCTCATCGAGCCAGCGGTCGAGCGCAGGATCTTCGAAGTTCTTCAGCACGAGCACTTCGAAAGAACCTCGGGGGAGTCGCTGGTCCAGTACCGAACGGACCGCCGAAGCGAGGTAGGTTCGGCGCGAGTACGCGCCGACGATGACGCTGACCGACGGGGCCGGCGCACGTCGCTCCGTCTCGCTCGGGCTCGTCATACCGGCCCTCTCCGACGTGCGATACGTGCCATATACCCTCGCTCCGACAACTGGGCAGGTTCGTGCGGGCGAAGGGCCGAGTGAGACCCCGCACGGTCTTGCCAAAGGGTAAATGGTAGGCCGACCGTCGCGCGAGAATGGTCGCGCATCGAGCGCGCGAGGTCGACATCTCGGGCATCCGACGGATGTTTGAGGCCGCTCCCCCGACGGCGATCAACCTCGGGCTCGGCGAGCCGAACTTCGAGCCCCCCGGCGCCGTGCTCGATGCCTACTGCCACGCTGTCCGCAATGGAGGGAACCACTACGGCCCCTCCGCGGGTCTTCCGGCGTTGCGGCAGAAGATCGCGGAGCGATACCGCGCCCGGGCTCCCGAGACGAGCCGAGACAATGTAATCGTCACCGCGGGCGGATCGGAGGCGCTGATGGCGACTGCGTTCGCGCTGTACGACCCCGGGGACGAGATCCTCGTCCCAGACCCGGGCTTTGTTCTGTACGCGCCCCACGCCCGACTCCTCGGAGCGGAACCGGTGGCGTACGCGCTCGACGAGAAGCGTGCCTTCCTGCCCGACATCGGATCGATCGAGCGGCTCGTGACCGCACGCACCCGGGTGATCGTGATCAACAGCCCATCGAACCCGACCGGCGCGGTCCTTCCGGAGAAGACGGTCGAGGAGATCATCGCGCTCGCGGAACGGCACGATCTGCACATCGTCTCCGATGAGGTGTACGATCAGATCGTCTACGACAGACCGGCGACGTCGTTCTGGGGCCGAACCGATCGCGCGGTCGTGGTGAACTCCTTCAGCAAGACACTCGCGGCGACCGGATGGCGGGTCGGGTTCCTCATCGCTCCGCGCGCCCTCGCGGTCGAGATCAACAAAATGCACTACCACATCGTAGCCTGCGCCTCCACGCCCGCCCAGAGCGCCGTCCTCGCCGGGCTCGAGGGCGGACTGAGCTCGACGCGGGCGATGACCCGGGAGTTCCAGGCGCGACGGGCGATCGTGCTCCGCGAGCTCGCACGTTGCCCAGGAATGACGTGCGTTCCGCCGGCCGGCGCGTTCTACGCCTTCCCTCGATTCTCTTGGCCGGAGACCGCGACGGAAGCGGCGCAGGCGCTCCTCTCCCGGGGCCTCATCACGACGCCAGGCGATGCCTTCGGGTCACGGGGGGCGAAGCATCTGCGCATCTCCTTCGCGGCATCGCGCACGGATCTTACGCGTGGGCTCGCCATCCTCCGCGAGTACGCCCAGGAGGCGAACCGCGCTTGATGCCCCGCCTCATCGCGTTCGGGCTGCGGACCCTATCGATCATGCGCCCGGAGCCGGTGCGGCGCGATATCGAGCATATCGCGGGAGAGCTCGAGCGGCTGGATCGAATGGGCCCGCGATCAGTCCAGCACTGACCGGTAGAGCGCGCGGTGGCGATCCGTCACGACGTTCCAGTCGTACGCTCGGACGCGTTCGGAAGCAACGACGGTCCGGCGTCGGGTGTCCTCGGATCCGACGAAAGCCTCCCGAAGACCGTCAGCGAGACGTTCCGCGTCGCCGTACGGAACGAGGCAACCCGCGCGGCCCCCGTCGAGGACCTCGGGAACTCCTCCGACGGCGGTCGCGACGATCGGCACCCCGGCGGCCATCGACTCGAGGAGGACGAGCCCGAAGGCCTCCCACTCGGACGGAAGCACGAACACGGACGCGCCCCGGACGATGGCGCGGTAGTGATCCGCATCGTTGACGTGCCCGAGGAAGCGTACGATATCGGCGACCCCGCGCTCGCGGGCCCGTGCTTCCACCGTCGCCCGTTCCCCCCAGTCCGATCCCATCAAGAGGAGCGGTCGCCGCTCGCTGGGAGGGAGCCGGGCCAACGCGTCCACCAGCAGAGGGAGCCCCTTGTTCGGCGCGATCCGACCGACGAAGAGGAAGTAGCCGCTCGGCAGATCATCGATGGATCGTGCCGACGTCTTCCCCCACAGTGACAGATCGATCCCGGGCGGAATGATGTGGATGCGATCGGCGGGGGCGAACTCCCCGACAAGCCTCGCCTCGAGTCTGGTCTCGACCACCAGAGCGCGAGCGACCCGATAGGCGCTCGCCCCGAAACCGACGTCCTGGACTCGCAACAGGCCCCGACGCAACGCGTTCTCGCTCGCGTCGGCCGGGTGATAATGCGTGGACACGACGAGCGGCACCTGTCGCTCCCACGCGACGAGCGCGCTCTGCAGGACGTGTCCATAGCGATGCGAATGCGCGTGGATCACGTCCGCATCGCTACTCGCGAGCGCATCGATCAGGCCGATCATCGAGGGCATGCTGACACCGGGGACCGGGTAGCGGCGCAGTCGGAATCGCTCTACCGGCATGCCGTCGACGACCGGCGCCCAGTCGGTCCGACGCTCCCAACGCCCTTCGTCGTAGAGGTCACTCGCGTAGACGCGCACTGGGTCCCCGCGGGCGACACAGCGCCGCCCGACCTCGCGTACGCAGGTCTCCACGCCTCCCGGTGCGTCGAAGCGAAACGTCACCTGAGCGATCTTCACGCGTTGCGCGCCTCCGTATAGATCGCCTCGAGCCGGTCGGCGACGAGCCCCCAGCGGTACTGAGGAACGATGCGATCGCGCCCGTAGGTTCCCAGTGCCTCCGTGCCGGCGGGATCCGCCCATAGCCGTTCGATCGCCTCGCGCAATCGCCCCGGGTCCCCCGGCGGAACGAGGAGGCCCGCACGCCCGTCCTCCACGAACTCCGGGATCCCGCCGACGCGGGTCGCGATGACCGCCGTTCCCTGCCCCATCGCTTCGAGGAGCACGAGGCCGAACGCCTCGTACTCGCTGGGGAGGACGAAGAACCGAGCCTCGCGGAACGCGGCAGCGAGCAGTGCCTCGTCGGAGACCCATCCGAGCAGGCGCACCTGGCCTGCGATGCCGAGCTGACGGACGCGAGCCTGCAGGACCGCCTGCATGCCCCCGTCCGGTCCGATCAGCACGAGCGACGCGGTCGGCTCGCGGCGGGCGAGCGGGACGAACGCCTCGAGCAGCGCGCCCAGTCCTTTGTTCGATGCGAGGCGCCCCACGAAGAGCACGTACGGGCCCGAGATCCCGTAGCGGGCCCGGAACTGCGCACCGTCGGCCGGTGCGGGGAACGGGGTGTACCCTGGAGGTACGATCCGTACGGGAGGCAGCGAAATCGAGAGCCCGCGGAGGAGCCGCTCCTCTTCTTGGCTCTGGACGATCAGGCGCGCCGCGTCCGCGACGATCGGCGCGGCGAGTCGCCGATCGTAGAACCCGCGCAGGCGGTGTCGAAACCAGCCACCCTCGATCGAAGTGATCGGGTGGAAGTGAGCGGTCAGGATATACGGGGTCCCGGTCCGCCGGTGGTATCGATGGGCGACCGCGACCTGATGGGTGCCGTAGGTGTGGGCGTGCACGACGTCGACCGGGTCGGCTTCGAGGGCCCGCATCAGTCCTCGGAAGAAAGGATAGTGGAGTCCGCCCGGGAGCGACCATACGGGAAGCCTCTCGACCGTCCCGAACGCGGTCCGCTCCTGTCGGGGTACGCTCGCCGGAAGTCGCTCCCACGGATACTCTCGGTACAGATCGCTCGTTAGGACGCGCAGGGTGTGCCCGCGTGCGCCGAGTTCCGCGCTGATCTCGGCGACGTGCCGCTCAACGCCGCCCAGGCCCGGGGGATAGCGTGTGGACAGTTGCGCGAGCTTCACGTGCGAACTACGTGGCGGCCCGGGGAGAGAGCAACCGCTGGGCGTACTTCTTGTAGACCTCGGTAGCGCGCGCGACGGATTCGATCTTGACGTACTCGTTCGCCTGGTGGGAGAGTTCCTCCTCGCCGGCGCCGTAGATGACCACGCGCGGATTGACCTGCGTGTAATGGACGGCTTCGGACGCATGTACGAGGACGGTCGTCTCCCCACCGGAGACCTCCCTAAGGAGTCGAACGTGGGGAGCGTTCGGATCGATCTGGATCGACGGAAGAGAGACGAGCCGGCGCAGCGTGAACGGGGTCTTGATCCGCCGCAGATGCTCCTCGATCTCGCGGTAGAGCTGATCGGGGGAGTACGGTGGCGGGAAGCGGATATCGACCTCGGCGGTCGCCTTGTTCGGCACCACGTTGAGCCGGTTCCCTCCGTGGAACGTCCCGAGGTTCATCGTCACGGTCCCGAGCTCCGGGTGCGCGATCCGGCCCTTGAACGACTCCAGCCCCCGAACGATCCGCATCATCTTGGAGATGGCGTTCTCCCCGAGATGAGGCATCGCGCCGTGCGCGGCCTTCCCCCGCGTCTCGATCGCGATATCGAGGACTCCTTTCTCCGCGTGGGCCACCCGCAGTCCGGTCGGCTCCCCGACGACGATCGCCTTCGCTCGGCGCATCGGCAACGTCTTGGAAAGCGCCGCCGCCCCTTGCATCGTCGTCTCCTCGTCGGTGGTGAACGCGAGCACCACCGGCACCTTCCTCAGCACGAGGTCCGCCGCGGCCTGCAGCATCGCGACGACCGTTCCCTTCATGTCGGCCGCGCCGCGACCGTACAGTCGCCCGGAGGCGACCTGGCTCTGCGAGAAGCTCCAGTAGTCCCCGATCGGGGGAGTGTCGAGATGGCCGGAGAGGACCAGTCCGCCCTGCCCGTACTCCGCGAGCAGCGCCGGGGATTGCGCATCCCCGAACAGGGTGTTACGCATGTGGATCTGGTCGGTGAACGACTGAACGTAGTCGAGGACCTCTTGCTTGTCGGAGAATGGGTCGCTCGGGATCTTGACGAGCTCGGCGAGCATATCGACCATCTGACGTTTCATGGGGAATGAGCCACCTGGCCCCTCGACGCGGGCGGAATACGCGCGCGCGGTCGGACCGTCCTCCCCCACCGCTCGGCGGAGCTTAATCTCTCTCCTCTCAGGAATGGGGGCGAGCGTGGAGCGCGCGCGTTCGGGTCGCTTGGAGCGCGGCGGCATATCCTTCCGGCGACCCGACGGATTTCCATAGGCCCATGCCCGGATCGAGCACGAGGGCCGAGATCCGTCCCCCCGCAACGAGGAGGGCCGCGATCCCATCCGTCACTTCGAGCTCGCCGGATCCCCGGTGGCGCGCGCGTTCGCGAAGCACCCTCCAGATCGCCGGTCCGAAGGCGTAGACCGCCGTCGCCGCCCAGTGCGAGCGGGGACGCGCCGGCTTTTCGAGCATCGCGCGCACGTCGATGCGGCGCACCCCCGCGAACGGTCGGCTCGTGCTTCCCTCGATCACTCCGTACCGTCTCGGGTCCGCGACCCGGCGGACCAGAAGGACTGCATCCAGGTCTTCGCGTTCTCGGAGCCGGGCCATCGTCCTGACAACGGCTCCGCGCTCCGGCTCCAGGAGCGCGGCATCCCCCGCGTGGAGGACGAAGGGGCGATCGCCCACGGATCGCGTCGCGCACAGGACGGCGTCCCCGAACCCGCGAGGGTGGGGTTGGACCGCGAACCGAATGGTCAGCCGCTCGAGCGTCCGGTAGAGCCTCCGGGTCTCTCCGAGGCGCTCCGGCTGGTGGGCATGGCGGCGCAGGAGCGCCGAATCGACTCGGAAGTACCCGCGCACGAATGCGAGGTCCTCCGGCCGGACGACCAGGGTAAGGTCCTCAATCCCAGCGCTGGCCAGCGTCTCCACCGAGAGCAGGGCGACGGGCTTCAGCACCGGCGGGCCGCCCCGGACGGCGGCGCGGTCGAACAGCGGAAGGAACTCCTTGCGCAAGCCGTGCGTCCAAGGGAGCATCCGGCTCCCGTCGCCCGCGAGGGTCACGACACCGCGCACGCGCTCACCGGTCCTGGACGGGAGGTGGCGGCTCCGCGCTCGGCGGTGCCGAGGAAGCGGCGACCCGAGCGTTCAGCGCCGCCGGGTTGTCCGCGCGACGCCAGCCGATCGTCGGCATCACCACGTGGCGGCGGGCTTCCAGGCGATGCCGGTAGCGAAGCAGGTCGGTGAACATCTCCCGCATCACCTCGGAGAGCTCGCGCGTGCGCTGGTATCCTAGAGCGTAGAGGCGTTCGTGGATCGGGGCGTAGTAGTGCTGCTCGGCCTCGATCCGGGGATCCGGGGGGTGCTCGATCCGGGGGGAGAGCCCGAGCTCGGTCGCGATCTGGTGCGTGGTCTCAGCGAGCTGGTTGATGGAGTACGCTGCGTCGAACTGATTGAACACGCGGTACTCGCCCCGGTCTGCGGGGTGCTCGACGGCGAGCCGGAGAGATTGGACGGAATCCTCCAGCGCGATGAACCCGCGGATCTGCTCGCCCTTGCCGTAGGGAGTGATCGGGAGCCCGAGTACCGCTTGCGCGATGAACCGGTTGAGGGCGGTCCCCCACGTCTCGTCGAAGTCGAATCGGGTCAGCAGCCGTCGATCGGTCATCTCGGCCGTTCGGATCCCGTAGATGACCCCCTGCATGACGTCGGTCGCGCGCAGATCGAAGATCTTCGACGCGAACATGACGTCCCCGGAGTCGAAGACCTTGCTCCAGTGGTACCACGACCCCGCCTGGCGGGGGAACGGCAATCGGTCCTTGCGCCCCCGGTACTCGATCTCGAAAAATCCTTCGGGGATGTCGACGTTGGGGGTTCCGTACTCCCCCATCGTTCCCATCTTGACGAGGTGGGCGTCCGGGCAGTGATCGCGCATGGCGTAGACGAGATGGAGCGTGCCGACCACGTTGTCGACTTGCGTCGTGACCGCGTGGTGGACGTCGATCATCGAGTACGGGGCGCTTCGTTGCTCCGCGAGATGTACGATCGCGTCGGGGTGCTCCTCTTCGAGCACGCGGGCGACGAAGTCATACCGCCCTAGGTCGCCTCGGTGGAAGGGGAGCTCCTTGCCGAGGAGCTGGTTCACGAGCCTCTGGCGCTGAGCGAACGACGGGATGGGGGTGGCCGACCAGCTGCCGACCTCTCGGACCCTGCGACGGGTGACGAAGTTGTCGACGCCGACGACGTCGTGCCCCCGGGACAGTAGATGGAGCGCGAGGGGCCAGCCGGAGTAGCCGTCGATCCCGGTGATGAGGACCTTCATGCGCTCCTCTCGACGCGCTCCGATGCGAACCGCCGCTTAATGGCTCCGGGGAGCTCCGCCGGCGCCGAGCGGGCCCGAGGGCGGGGCCCGGGGTAGTGTGAAAGAATCGGTTGATGGCGGGGGAACCTCTCCCCTGGTGGGGACCGCAAAGAACCCAACAGGAGGAGAGGCCCACGAAGCTACAGGAAATCGCACCGATAGAGCTTGGCCATCTGCTGAACCGTGCCTACCACATCGGGAGGGACGCTCTGCGTGCCCTCTTCGAGGAGGCGGAGGTCTCCCTCTGGGAGAATCTCCGCCGACAGGAGCTCTCCGACGGTAGACCTCGGTTTGTCGGGCACGGCACACGACCCCGTACTCTGGTCACCCGCATGGGTCGGGTCGACCTGCGAGTCCGACGGATCCATGATCGCCTCGAGGGAGGAACCTTCGTCCCTCTTCTCGCGGCTCTCGGTATCGGCAAGCGGAGATACACGCCCGAGCTGCGGGTGGCGGCGGCCGAGCTAGTGGAGCGGCCGGCGGGGTTGTTCGGAATCTGAGGCGATAGTACTTTCCGGTCGAGCTCCATGCCCTGGGCATGGTCGTCCGAGTTCGAGAGATATCTGACGAAGAGGGGAACAAGCTGCGCCGAATCGTTCGGCACGGACAGAATGCCATCGAGGTGAAACGGGCCCAAGTGATCATGGCCTCCGCTCAGGGATTCACGCCACCCAAGATCTCCGTGATTGCCCTGATGAGCGACGACTACGTCCGTCAGCTGATCCACGCGTTCAACCTGCACGGCTTCAAGATGCTCAAACCC
>DATKQS010000026.1 GCA_035532555.1 Thermoplasmata archaeon
GACGCGGTGGGTCATGGCATACGTAGATACGTATGCTGATACAAGAACCTGCCGGTAGACGGGCGCGTCGATCTACGAGAGAGAAACGGGCGTTGGGTAGGCACCTGCTACCCAAGAGGCCGGGAGGTCAGGTCTGAGAGCGCTCGAATCCCTGGTCCGTGTGCCAGAGTTTGGTCGTGACGAACACGTCCTCGCGAGGAATCCCGCTTGCTCGAACGGCTTGTCCAACATCCGCCTCGTTTTCGTAGAGCGTCGCCGTGTCGATATGGCGATAGCCGAGTTCGAGCGCCCAGGCGACAGCCTGCCGGGTCACTGGACCCGGCGGAGACAGGTAGACACCGAGCCCGAGCATCGGGATCTCGTTTCCTTGGTTCAGACGCACTCGGGGGTCGCTTAGGGGCGTGGAAGCGGCAGACACACCCGGGACAACCCCCATCGGTGCTTATCGTGCGTCGCCGGCCGCCCTAACGTGCGCCGCTCGTGCGCCTTCGGGAGGTCGGGAGGTCTTCCGGCCGAACCGGGCCTTCACCGCGGGAGGCATTCCGGTAGGCGTCCGCATAGCCGATCGACAGGAGACCGTAAGTCACGAAGAGCGGGGCGATCGCGAAGATGAACGGCGCGAGCGCGAGGAACATCGCCGGCCAGTTCGTGAAGAAGTCGATGAAGAGACCGACGATCACCTGACCGAGAGCGAGACCGGAGATCATCGAGACCCCGAGCGACCATGCGAACGCGGCCCAGCCCAGCACACGGCCGGTTGAACCCTGGAGCGGATCGACCATCGCCCGCAGCCGGTGGAAGAACGCACCGATGGCGAAGACCAGAGCTCCGCCGATGATCCACGCGAGGAGGGCCGGCGTGTCGCCGCCCCCGACGGTGCCGAGCCCAAAGTTGAGGAGGGCGGTTGCGACTATTCCTCCCCCGAGCATCGAGATCGTCGGCCAAGGGACCGCACGGTGGGCCGGAGGAGCGGGTCGTGGATGAAGTCGGTTCCATTCGTGAAGACCACGCCAGAGGAAGTAGAACCCGGCCAGGGTCACCGCGATACTGAGGTAGTACCCGAGCGGGTTCGTCCGGACCGAGCCCACGGTGGTGAGAATCTGATAGATCTCGGCCACCGCCTCCATGAGGAATCCTACGATGAGTGCCCGGATCGCATGACGTTCGGAGGTGAGCTGCGGCACGAGGAGCCGCCGCCACCCAGGCTGAGACGGTGAGAGCGAGGGCGTTGGCGAGGAGGCAGGAATCATCGACGATGCCCCGGAGAGTCCGGGAGCAGAAGGCGATACCCTAGGACGCACGTTTCAGGGTAGGCGATACTCAGAGCTGGTGTCCAAGCATCGATCGGCCGAGATTGGGGCGGTAGCGACCCGGACTGGACGCGACCGTCCGCTAGGGGAGGTACGGGAACAAGCGCCACCTAGAGTCCGCCTGCTCGCCATACTCGTCCCCGAACCGTTTGACCACGGGGGTCTCCTCGATGTGGATCTGGTACCCGAAGCAGGTGATCCCGGCGATGCTGGTGTTGATCCATCACGAATCCCAGCGCGACTGAGCTCTGCCTTTCGAAGCCGGCGCGACCTCCGGGGATGACGCCGTCGGCATCACCCGTCAAGCGTACCGAAACTTCGTCAGGGTCGTTTGGGCTACCGGGACGCGCTGAGCTACCGAACCCAACAGATCGTGGATCGTATCGCGGGTCCACACGCCGTTCAGGTCGAGCGAGATGGCATGGCGACGCTGGGCGCGACGGACGACCACGTCGACTCGATGGCCCTGCTGGTCGGAAAGTCGCGCGGCGAAGGACCGCGCCTTGAGCAGAGGGGACGCGCCGTCGCCCTCGAGTACGGCGAGGAGATCTCCCACCGGCTCGTTCGAGCCGCGACGCGATTTCTCCATGGGCAGAGGAAGCCAGCCGCCCGGGGAGACCTCCCAGTGATCGACCTGCCGAAACCGCCGAGCGGAAAGCGCATGGAGAGTCCCGACCGCTAGCAGCACCAGATCGGGTGTCTGCGCGATCTGGGCCTGGGACATGGCCCGCTCGACCTGTTGGAGGTGAGGCGCATCTCCCCGAAGGGCGGCGCCGGTGGAGACATCGATCTCGAGATGCGCATGATCGTACGGCCGATTCTTCGAGCGTCGGTTCGCCCGCGGTCCCGATACCGGCTCGTTGAGGATCGAGATGGGTCCGACGAGGTCGGGTGCGGAAAGTGCGAGGGGTTTGGATGCGGGCACCGAGGCGACAGTCGACCTACCCGCCAATAACCTTTGCTGGAAGCGACCGGCTCGAGGGCACGAACGGTGTTACCTGCCCACGCCTCGGTCCGGATCCGCGGCCGATAGGACACAGGCGCGCAGCCGGTTCGTGGCCTCGATATCGGTGAGACCTTCGATTTCCAGCGTCTTCGCTCGCGAGGCTCCGGCCTGTACCCAGTGAACCGCGGAGTGGGGCACCGCGAGCCAGTCCGCGATCAGGATCGCCACCGAACGGTTGGCCCCGCCGTGCGTGGGGGCCGCCCGGCAGCTCACGACCCAGCGTTTGCGCCACGCGTCCCAAGCGAGCGCATCGGTCGCGGCGGCGGGCTTCACCCACAAGGAGATCCGCGCCATGGTTCTCTTAGACTCGAGAACCGGCGGTGTCAGAGGGCGCTCGCCGCTTCGAGCGGCTCGATCGGTTGGACCGGGGCGCTCTCGGCGTCGGGGAGCGCGTCGGACTTGCGAGGCAGGCGGCCTCTTAGGAAGAGGATGAACACGAGCGCGACGACGAGCAGCGCGACCATGACCGCGAAGGTCTGGTCGTACGACTTGATCAGGGAGTCGGGAAGCGTTGGGTCCAGCATCGAGAATCGGGTCTCCTGGAAGGAGGTCAGCACCGATAGTCCGATCGCGCCTCCGAGCGTTTGGAGGAACTGGATTAGACCCCCGGCCTCGCCGACATCGACGCTCGCGACCTCGTTCTGTGCCGCGAGCAGAAACACCGGGAAGGTCAGCCCGATCCCGAAGCCGAGGGGGATCAACGGGAGAATGATGCCTCCCACCGGGATGAACCCGAGGTAGAACGTCCACAGCGGGGTGGTGACCGTAAGGGTCGTAAGGCCCGCCATTCCGACGAGGCCGATCACGACTCCGACAAGCGCGACGGTTCGGTAGGACATGCGGGTCAGCAGCTGGCCACCCAGCGCCGCTCCGACGACGAGCGGAAGCACGAGGAAGTACAGGATGTCACGTACCACGTCGGCCGGATTGCTCGCGGTGGGGTCGAGGGCGCCGGCGACCACCAAGGACAGGAACGTCGCGACGGGGTAGAACACCATCCCGATGAAGAACGTCGCACCGCTTCCGGCGGCCACGACCCGGTGGGCGAAGAGGCGAACCGGGACGAGCGGGTTCTCCGCACGGTACTCCTGGATCACGAAAGCGATCACGAGGACAACGCACGCGGAGAGCAGGCCGATTACGCGGGAGTCGGCCCACGACCAGCCCTCACCGGAGATCTGGTAGAGTGGGAACATGAGCGTCGCCACCCACCCCGACAGGAGCGCGGCGCCGACGAGGTCGAAGCGGCGTGCGCGCTCCGGAACGAGGGGACCCAGGGTCGTGGCGATGAGCACGAACCCGAGGAGTCCGATCGGGATGTTGACGTAGAAGATCCAGCGCCAGGTCGTGAACCCCAGGATGGCGCTTCCGAGCAGGGGTCCCGCCACGACGGCGATGCCGAAGACCCCCGAGAGCATTCCGATGATCCGGGCGCGGGTCTCCGGTGGAAAGGAGACCGCGACGATGGCGATGCCGACCGGGAAGAACCCTCCGCTTCCAAATCCCTGGACCGCGCGGAACACGATCAGTTCCGAGAGGTTCTGACTGAGTCCGGAGAAAATCGAACCGACGATGAAGATCAAGAGGCCGCCCAGGAAGACGTTCCGCCGGCTGCGCAGATCGGAGAGTTTGGCGAAGATCGGTATGGCGATGGCGGATGCGATGACGTAGGCGCTGATGACGAACGTTCCGCTGTTCGGTTGGCCGAAATCCCCCAGGATCGTGGAGAGGGCCGTGAGGACCACGAAGTTGTCGAGCGCACCCATCAGGAGCGCGAGCAGGATCCCGACCACCACCAGGAGCTCGAAGCGTCGGCTCGGCCGGGCCGCAGACGGGGGCGCTTCGACCTCCCGGCCCGCATCGGTCGAGAGATCGGTCACGAAGTTCGCCCGGCCAGCGCACCGAGGCCCCCTACTTAAACTTTGGATTCTAAAGCACAAAGATTTCACCTGGTAGCGCCTCGGGTGTCCTCACGATGAAGACCGCTCGCGCGCCATCGGGCTCGCCTTCCTGCGACTTCGAGGCGACGTTCGAGCTTCTCGGCCAGAGGCACGTCCTCGTCATTCTGCGAGCCCTGTTGGAGAAGAGCCCGCGGCGATTCAATGAACTGCAGACGAGCGTCTCCGTCAACACCGCAACGCTGTCGGATCGGCTGAAGCGGTTGGAGAACCTGGGCATTATCCAGCGCCGTGCGCTCGCCGCCACGCCCCGACGGATCGAGTACCGCCTCACGCCGATGGGCCGGGACCTGCTGAAGATCTTCCGGACGATGATGGAGTGGCGGCGAAAGTACTCGACGGGTACCGGGTCGCGGGAGAGGATGCCCCGGACCAGGGCGAGACCGAGTCCGGGTTGAACGATCGCCCCCGGCGGCGGGATTCGCTCGCGGCCTACATCCGAGGAGGCTGCGGCGTAGATCGGCGCAATAGGAATGCCATGTAGCACGCCGGTCCGGCCTCCGCGCTCTCCGCCTGGAATGCGGTGTAGGTGAACAGGAACTTCGGCTCGAGCGCGACCGCCACCTCCTCGAGGGACGGACGGTGAGGGGGCCCTCGCGCCCCGGTGTGCTCGCGCGCGACCCAGGTCAGCACGAACCTTCCATCTCGCCGGAGGACGCGACGAACCTCGGCCGCGTACTCTGCGCGACGCCCGATCGGGAGTGTGTGAAAGCACCCGTGATCGATCGCTGCGTCCAGCGAACCGTCGTCGAAGGGGAGGGCGAGGGCGTCCCCCTCCCGAACATCTACGCTGACCCTCGCCTTGGAGGCCCGCTCCCGGGCGGCGGCGACCGCGCCGGGCGAGATATCGATCCCGTGGGCCACGTATCTATGCTTCGCGAGGAATATCACGTTCGAGCCGGCTCCGCAACCGATGTCGAGGACCGACCCTCCCTTCGGAAGGAATCCCTTCGAGACCGCCAACCGGGTCGATGGGCTCGGCCCAGGATCGAACCATGGGAGTTGATAGTACGGCGTTCTCTCGTACGTTGTTCTCCACCGCGCGCGAGCCTGCGCCGAGAGACCGACCGGGGGACGCGCCGAGGTGCGGTGAGCCGGCCGCTTCGCCACTCGCTCCCTCCGTTGGATCAGACCAGTTCCCCAGATGAGGACTTCGGCGCGCGCCTAGGCTGAGCCGTCGGTGGCGGCCCCCGAGCGCTGCGCCCCGCGGCCCCGTCCCCAGAGGATGACCAGCAGAGCCGCGCCCGTGAGCGCGGCCGAGACGAAGAAGACCGTGTGGATCCCGGCGAGGAACTGGGCCGCCTCGTTCGGTCCGGAGGAGGTCTGGGACCCGAGCAAGATCGACTCGAGGGCGGAGATCGGCAGCGCCGTGGACATGATGGCAAGGGTTAGACCGAGACCGATCGTCGCGCCGGTGTTCATGAGGGTGGTCCCGACCCCCGAAGCGATCCCGCGCCTCTCGGGAGGAACGGCGCTCATCATGGCCGCCCGGTTCGGGGATGCGAACAGGCCCATTCCGGCTCCCAACATGACGAACGGCCCGAGGAGGAGCGCGAACGGTGCGGCCGACGGGATCGTCGCGAGCCAAAGGAAGGCACCGCCGCTGAGCACGAGGCCCGTGACGGTGAACCATTTGCGGCCATACCGGTCGGAGAAGATGCCGCCGAGTGGCCCCATGACCGCGAGGGAAGCCGAGACCGGGATCAGGAACAGTCCGGCGGTGAGGGGGCTGAGGTAGGTGGGGGGCCCTTGGAGATAGAACACCATGACGAAGATGAACGCCCCGCGGCCGAGCGCGTTCAGGAACGTCGCCAGCCCCGTCTCGGTGAACTCTCGGTTGCGGAACAGCGAGAGATCTAACATCGGAAACCGCTCCCGGCGCTCGATGAGGATGAACAGCGCGATCAGGGCCCCGCCGCCCACGAGACCGGCCCCGGCCTCGAGGCCCGTCCATTCTCCGAGCGCGCCGAACGTCATTGCGACCAGCACGAGCCCGAGACCGGCGGCGAACACGACGTTGCCCACCCAGTCGATCGGCTGCTCGCGCTGGGGCTTCTGCAGCTCTCTCAGATCGTAGTGGGCCCGAATCGTCGCGAACGCCCCGATCGGGACGTTGACGAAGAAGATCCACTGCCAGCCGATGGTCGTGGTGATGATCCCACCGAGGACCAGCCCCATGACGGAACCGACGACGATGGAAACCTGGTTGATCCCGAGCGCGCGACCCCGCTCGTTCGGGGGAAAGGCATCCGTGATGATCGCGGCCGAGTTCGAGAACAGGAAGCCGGCGCCGATCGCCTGGACCATCCGGAACACCACGAGCTCGGACCCGGTCTGAGAGAATCCGCACAGAAGCGAGCCGATCGTGAAGATGGCGAACCCGAGGACGTACAGCCGCACACGACCGAACATGTCGGAGAGGCGACCGAAGTTCAGCAGGACCACCGCGGTGACGAGCGAGTAGCCAAGCAGGATCCACAGCAGACTGGTCGCGCTCGTGTCGGGGAGCTGACGGCCGATCGTCGGCAGCGCGATCAGCACGATGTTGGTGTCCAGCGCCGCCATCAGCGTCGCGACGGTCGTGTTGGAGAGGACCCGCCACTTGTATTCCATCGTCCTCCTCAGGGGCGGCGGGCAGGATCGGCCCCCCCGGTCGCGCGATGCGACGGGAGGCCTACGGAGCGCAGGACCACGGGCCGGACGACCGCCCTCAGTTACCGGTCGGCATTTCGCTGGCGCCGTAGCCGGCGATCTCGGCGGAGAGCTGGTCGATGTACTTGCGGAAACTCGACATGACGCACCGCGGCGTGATAATCCCAACGACCCGGTCCCCTTGGCAAACGACCATGCGCCGGATCTCTCGCTGCGCCATGCGGGCAACCACCTCGTCGGTCGGCAGGTCGACCGGGCACGTCTCCACGGGGAACGAGGCGATCTCCTCCACGCGGACGCTCGCCGGGTCGCGGCCGAGGGCCACGACCTTCTCCACGATGTCCCACTCCGTCACGATCCCGCGGATCGGCAGCGTGCCGGTGCCCAGGATGGCCGAGCGCTGGTCGCTCGTCGCCAACAGCTTCGCGCACGACAGGACGTCGGTACCGACCTCAACGGTGAGGACATGTGGATCCATGATGTCTTTCGCCTTCAACCCCATGGGCGCCCCACCGCACCGCGTGATATATCGCCGGCTGGCCCGCCCGGGCCCGATTCGCTCTCAGTCGCGCGAGGGGGGGCGCCGCCGCTTGCGGTAGTCATCACGGTCGTCCCCGCGATCCCCGTCGCGTCCGCGGGGCGGACCCCGCGGACCGTCGAACCGGCGGGGACCGCCACGCCCGCCGCCCGGAGGATACCGGCCTCCGCTTCGGCCGCCGGAGCGCGGAGCGAAGCCGCGGTTGAACGGCCGTCCGCCGCCACCGCCCCGGTCGCCGCGTCCACCCTCGTCGTCCCGCCGTGGCGGCAGGGTGAACTTGTTCCCGCAGGAGCCGCACTCCCCCGCGACGGTCCCGTCCGGGTTCGTGGAGAATCGGAGCGGACCGCCGCACTCCCGGCAAGGCCGGGTGCGCGGCGCGCCAAAGTCGGAGTCTCGTCCGGGCGATGGGCGTCCCCGCGGGGCGCGCATCCGGGGAGCGCTCTCCATCTCTCCGCCGGCCCGGAGGTAACTGAATTTCGATTGGCAGCCGGGGCAGATCCCTTCCACCCCTCCGTTGCCGGTTACGCGAAAGGACAGCGTCGAGCCGCAGTCTTCACACTTAGGGCGATCCCCACCGATCTCGGAACCCTCCTCGGTATCTGGGCTCTGGGCCACCCTGGAGCCGCGGGCGGGCAGATTCGAAGCGTCGCCTCCCGGGGCCTGGAGGATGGTGAAGGTGTGGCCACACTCCGCGCAACTGCCCGTCAGCACCTGAGCCGCTCGCTCGACGTATTCTACCGGGGTTCCGCAGTCCGGGCATGTCTGGGTCATGATACTACCTACGGAGCGTCAGCCGACGCCCCTCATTATCTAGAGCGTCCGTGGTCGGTCGGCCCGACGCAGTCGGTCCGGGCCCGAGGAAGGCGCATGCTACACGCTGACGCGCCCGCCGAAGAGCCCATGCCGGCCCGAGCGGCCTCGAGGAGCGGAGGGTCTCGTTCGGGATGAACGTGGTCGCCCCGATCCTGCTCGGGATCGTGCTCGGCATCTCGTTGGCTGCTCCTCCCGGCCCGATGACGGCGTTCATCACGTCCGTCTCGGTCGACTCGTGGAAGCGTGGATTCCTCGCGGGCATTGGGGCGCTGAGCGCCGACGGCGTGCTCGCCGCGATCGTCTTCGGACTCAGTTCCGCGATCGACCTGGGCGCCTACGTTCGGTACGTGTACGTCCTAGGCGCCGTCGTGATGGTTGGGTTCGGACTGCTGGTCCTGCGCTCTCACGAGAGTGTGGCGCCGCTCGGCCGGCCGGGTTGGCAGGTGTACTTGCAGGGCTTGGGCCTCGGGTTGGGCAACCCGTTCCAGATTCTTTGGTGGTTCAGTGCCGGGCTCGCGTTTGCCTACGCGGGCGGGGCGCTCCTGTTCGCCGGACTCTTCGGGGCGATCGTGGTCTACGTGCTCGGGTTCACATTCCTCATCCACAAGGGCGTCGGCCGGTACCCATCGGCCCGCCGGTGGATCATCTCGGGCTCGGCGGCCCTGATCTTCGCGTTCGGCGGCTACTTCGTGTTCCTGGCGGTGGGTGGGGTCTAGGCCCGTCGCCTACGGCGTGCGGAGCGCGCGCCGCCCGAGCACGACGGCGAGCGAGATGAACGCGGCGGCCCACGCGAGCAGGGCCAGCAGGTAGACCTCGGGGATGTACGGGTAGTACGAGCTCGAACCGAAGAGGTTCTCGCGCAGGACGTTGACGCAGAGGGAGACGGGGTTGTACTCCGCGATCTGATGGAGCCAGTCCGGGCCGACCCCCGGGGGATAGAGCGCGTTCGACGTGAAGAGAATCGGGAGGTTCAACAGGTTCACGATTCCGAAGTACGACTGCGGGCTCTCGAGCGCGAACCCGAAGGCGAGGAAGAGCGCGTTGAACATCAGGGCCAGCACGAGGACGGCGATCACGATCTCGAACGCCCCGAGAACGCCGACCGATCCCGTGATGGTCAGGCCCACGAAGCCGGGGATGTGCGCCAGGAGGACCGCGAGACCGAGGACGAGGAACGCCGGCACGAGCGCGATCAGGGAGCGGAAGATCAGCGGCGAGAGGAAGATCACCGACCGGGGAGCGGGGGTCGCGGCCTGGCGCTTGACGATGCCGAGCCCCTTGTCGAAGATGACGTTCGCCCCGGAGAACAGCGACATTGTCAGCGCGACGAATCCGACCATGCCCGCGGCGAAGTACGAGATGTAGTTCGGAGCGCCGAGGTACTGGGCCGGTCCGCCGGGGTAGTTGAATCCCTGCCCGAAGAGGATCAAGTAGAGGACGGGAACGAGCAGGCTGGAGATGATCCATACCGGGGTCCGGATGTACCGGAGCCACTCCCGGCGGAGCAGGGCCCCGAGCTCGCGCAGCATTACGAACGACCCCCGCGCATCTGGCCCATCCGCTCCGACGCCCACCCGCTGTGCTCGGTACCCTCCTCGCGGTACTCCCGTCCGGTGAGTTCGAGAAAGACCTCGTCCAGGCTAGGCTTGCGGATCTCCACGCTGACGATCTCGACACCCGCCCGGTCGCAGGCCGTCACGATCAGTGGGACCATCGCTTCTCCGCGATCGCACTTGACTCGGTACGCTCCGGCGATCACTTGGACCGCGAGCGCCCCGGGGACCGCCGAGAGGATCTGCGTGAGATCCTCGCCTTTGCTCGGCTTGACCACGACCGTGTCGCCTCCGGTGCGCTGCTTGAGCTCGTCCGGCCGACCGGTCGCTACGATCTTCCCGTGGTCGACGATCGCGAGTCGTTCGCAGAGCTGGTCGGCCTCCTCCAGGTAGTGGGTGGTCAGGAACAGCGTGACCCCGGTGTCTTTCCTCAAGTGGCGAATGTAGTCCCAGAACCCGGCGCGTCCCTGCGGGTCGAGACCAAGGGTCGGTTCGTCCAGGAAGAGGATCTTCGGGGAGTGCACGACGCCGACCGCGAGCTCGAGCCGACGACGCATCCCGCCGGAATAACCCTTCACCAGACGGTCCGCGGCGGGAGCGAGCTGCATCTGATCGAGCAGCTCCCGGATCCGGCGGCGCGCCTCGGGCGCCGGGATTCCCTGGAGCCCCGCGGCCACCTCGAGGTTCTCCCGACCGGTGAGTTCGCCGTCCGCCGTCGAGACCTGGAAGGCGAGGCCGATCCGCCGGCGGACCTCCTCGGGGTGCTTCGCCACGTCCAGGCCGTCGACGATGGCCCGCCCCGACGTGGGCCGCACGAGGGTCGTCAGGATAGAGACCATGGTCGTCTTACCGGCGCCGTTGGGCCCGAGCAATCCGAACGCTTCGCCTTCGGGAACGTTGAGCGAGACACCGTCCACCGCCCGGATGATGTCGCCATACACCTTGACCAGATTCTCGCAGACGATCGCGTCGGTCATCGGATGGAGGAACGCGTAGCATGCGAGGATAAAACGTGGAGACGCAAACGGGGTGGACACCGGCCGTGCGCTCGGGGGTCCAACGCGAACCGTCCGCCGGGCGTCTCGCTCCCTGGAGAACCACCGTTTCGGGAAGCTTATCTGCCCGCTGAGAACTCGGCGAGCATGGCGCACTATTCCGGCGAGGGCGGGATCCAGATCTCCCGGGCGCGGCTCTGGGAGTTCCTCGAGCTCCATGCCGACCCGGCCGTGATCGGCCAGATCCACCCCGATGTTCTCCATCAGAGCGTCGTGCGGTCCTCACCGAAGGAGTCCGTCTTGGAGCGGACGCTCCGGGTCCCGCGAAATCAAACCCTGAACTCGACCTGGAAGGTGACTAGCGACCCGCCGGAAACATTCCGGTGGGAGATCATCGGCGGCGACGGGCCCATGGAAACAGGGTCGTGGGTCGAGAACCATTACGTCGACGCGCCGGAAGGATCCACGTGGGTCCGGACCGAGGCCGAGATCAGCATCCGGAAGGTCCCGCGCTTCCTCCAGAAGACCGCGGTCCGGCGCGTACTGAACTCGATCGACACGCAAGACCTCGCCTACCTCCAGGCGCATCCGTAGCGTGGCGCGCGGTCACGACGCCGCCGGACCATCCCGAGCCACTACCCACGGACCGAGGCGCCGTTGACGGACGTGATCACGGCCACGGGGCTCTCGCGGGCGTACGGCCGCGGTCCCCTCGCGGTGGACGGACTCGACTTCTCGATCCGCCGAGGTGAGATCTTCGCCCTTCTCGGTCCGAACGGCGCGGGCAAGACCACGACGATCCGCCTGATCGCCGGGCTGATCGATCCGACCGCCGGTCGGGTCCTCGTCAATGGGATCCCGACGACCGACCGGTCCCACCTGCAACAGATCCACGACGCGGTCGGTGTGCTTCCCGAGGTCCCCGGTCACTACGAGAGCCTGTCGGCGTACCGCAATCTCCGCTTTCACGGTCGCCTGCACGGCCTATCGGACGGGCAGATCCACGATCGCGCCCGCGAGCTCCTCGGCGCGTTCGATCTGTGGGAGCGCCGCGACGAGCGCGTCGCCACCTTCTCCAAGGGCATGAAGCAGAAGGTCGCGCTCGTTCGGGCGATGCTCCACGCTCCGAGCTGTCTCGTGCTCGACGAGCCGATCTCGGGCCTCGATCCGCAAGCGGCGAAGACCGTGCGCGACTTCCTGATCGAGCAGCGACGCCGGGGCACGACCATCGTCCTGTCGACCCACAACCTGGACGACGCCGACCGTCTCAGCGATCGGGTCGCCGTGATCCAGACGCGGCTCCTCGCCCTCGACACTCCCTCGGCGCTCAAGGGCCGGCTCTTCCAGCGCTCGGTGGCCGTTCGGCTCCAGAACGGGAACCCCGCGGTCCTCGAAGTGGCCCGGCGGCTCCCCTTCGTTTTACACGCCACGTGGGAAGAGCCGCGCCTCCAGGTTCGGCTGGACCACCCGGACGAGGACATGCCCACGGTGATCGAGGCGCTCGTGCGTGCCGGATACCGGATCCAGTACGTTGAACCGGTCTCGCACTCGCTCGAGGACGCCTACCTGCGACTGATCCAAGAGCGCGGGGCCTCGGCCACGGACGGTGGGCCATGAGATACGATCGCGTCCGGGAGATCGTTCTCAAGGACCTCAGCGAGCTGCGCGCGAACCGCTCCACGCTGATCTCCCTCGTCATCTTCCCGGTGTTCCTGCTCTTCTCCGCCATCGTTCAGGTGCAGGCCGCGGTCGCCGCGACGACGTCCGGCGGCGCCGACTTGCGCGATGCCATCCTCGGGCACACCGTGCTCGCCTCGAGCCTCTTGATGTTCATCGCCCCCCTGATCTCGGTCGTGGTCGGTTCCACCGGGATCATTCTCGAGAAAACGAACCGCAGCCTCGAGCCCCTCCTCGCGGACCCGATCTCCGACTCCGAACTGTTGTGGGGCAAGGCGCTCGCCCCGCTCATCCCGGCCCTCGCGACGGGATATGTCGCCTTCGTGGTGCTCTTCGTCGCCGGGGACGTGATCGCCTGGAGAACGCTCGGCGGTCCGCTGTACCCGGGCATCTTCGCGTTGTACCAGATGCTCGTTCTGATGACCCTGCTCGCGCTGATCGGAACCTTCTCCACGGTGATCATCTCCAGCCGGGCGAAGGACATCCGGGGGGCCCAACAGATCAGCATGCTCGTGGTCCTGCCCGTAGTGGCCGCGGCGATCGTCGGGGTCGCCCTCGCCGGAACGAACGTTGGTCTGATCGGGATCCTGACGGTCGCCTTGGGCCTGATCGCGTGGCTCGTGGTGCGGATCGCCATCCGCCGCTTCCATCGCGAATCGATCCTGGTCAATTGGCAGTAGTACGCGTCGGAGCTAGTACGGCGGGGCGTTCTCCGCGCGGGAGGAGTACGCCGGGGTCCACACGAACGGCGCGAGCGCCGGGTTCTGCTCCCCGAGGAACTGGACGAGCGATTCCACGCACTGCCCCACGTGGCGAGAGGCGGGATCGCCCTTCTCCGCGGCCGGCCATCGGGCCCACCATCGATCCACCGCCTCGGTCCAGGTGATCCCCGCGGGCACTCGGTAGCGGCGGAATCGTGGGCGGCGGTACTGCATCCATCGCTCGATGCGGTGGGTCGCCTCGTCGGAGAAGTCATCGATCATGGCATGGAGTTCGCTTCCGGCCGGAACCGACGCGTCGACCGTTCGCAGGAAGACGAGGAGGTCCTGCACCGAGCCGGCGCGATGCGCAGGGCCCGTGCTCTCGTACCGCCACCGATCCAGCACCCCGAGAAGTCCGTCCCAGCCGGAGTGCGAGTCCTCGGGCGACCCGGGCCCCGAGGGAGATTCGACGATGACCGCCTTGGGCACCGTCGGCTCGAAGAACGTCTCGACCCGGAAGATGATCGCCTGGCCGTGAGGGGCGAGGTACACGCCCGCGACGTCGATCTGGTGGACGCGCTGGAGCGTGGAAGGCGGTGCGCCGTTGGCCCCGGAGCTGGCCGCACCGAGCCGGTGCGCCTGCCACGCCCGCTGGACCCGCATGTGGCTGACCCCGAGCGAGTGGGCCAGTTGTCGCGTCGTCCAGAGCGAACCGTCCGGACGGGCGCCGTGGGGAGGGATCCGCCAGATCCGATCGATGAGATCCGCGGGAAGGGCAGGACGACGGCCGGAACGTGGTGCGTCCCACTGGATCCCGTCCAACCGGTTCATGCGGAACCGGCGTCGCCACAGCGCGACGGTCTCCGGGTCGATCGAGAGGTCCGCAGCGATGGCGCGGTTCGTCCAGCCCTCCGCCGCTTCGAGCACGATCCGGGCCCGGCGCGCGAGCCGAGGGGAGATCTCGGGAGCGTCTCGCCACGTGCCGAGCTGCCCGCGTTCCTCCGGTGTCAGGGAGATCGGAAGCGCGGGCCGCATCGACCCCACTAGCGCGGCACCGCACAAATATGTTGGCGGGAAACGCCCCGCTCAGAATCGCGCGATGCTCCCGGTGGCCAGCGCACGGTGCTCGAAGACATCCCACAGGAGGATCGCCGCCCCGTATGCGACGAGCGCGCAGATCGCCACGGCCCCCCAGAGGATCGCGAGGGTGCCGAGAGAATCTCCGGAGATGGCCGCGCGGACCGAGGACAGGCCCCAGGTCAGGGGCAGCGCGTACCCGATCCATTGCAAGGACGATGGCAGGCTCGAGAGAGGGAAGTTGACCCCGGACAGGAGCAACCCGACGAACAGGAAGATGTTGCCGAGGATGATGGAGGTCCGCAGATAGAGCGCGACGCCCCCGAGGAGGAGGCCAAACCCCACCATCGCGAACGCCGTCAGGACGACGGAGACCGCGAGCGTCCATTCCGAGCCGGGAGCGAGGGGCACCCCAAAGAGGACCACGGCATAGACGAGCCCCATCGCGACCGTGGCGAGCGAGATCAAGATCGGGATCATGCCTCGTCCGAAGTACAGCGCGAGGCGGTTCGCCGGCGAGACGAGGAGGTGCTCCATCGTACCCTGCTGTTTTTCGGAATCCGTCGTCTGGCAGACGGAAAACACGCTCGAGTAGGTGACAGTGGCGACGGCGTTACCGATCACCACGAACTGGATCTCGTTGACCGAGTCGTTGGCCAGTTGCGCCGTGAGCGCGAAGAACGTGATCTGGGTCAGCGGGATGATGAAGATCATGCCGAGGATGAAGTCGATGCGCATGAACCCGAGGGACGTGCGCGGAGCGACCACCGCGTTCGCCCAGAACGTCCTCCAGAAGGAGACCCGGTTCGTGCTCGCATCGCCCGTCATGGCTCAGTAATCCCCCAAGCTACCCTTCTCGAGCACTCGGCGCTCTACGCGGCGGAAGACCGACGTGGAGATCCCCAGGTACACGGCCGTGGTGGCGATCGCGCCGACCATGTCCCAGCCGAACCCCCACGAGAACCCCACGTACCCGGGGATCCCGTTGTACCGCAGGGCATCGAGCGCCCACGTCGGGGGGAACAGGAGGCCGATCGGGTTGGTCCAAAACGGCAGGAGAACGACCGGGAACATGCAGCCCGTGCCCACGTAGAAGGCGAACTCGCCGATGTTCTGAATGAACCCGGCGTAGCGGGTGTAGACGTAGACCGCGGCGAGCAGAGTACCGACGCTCGCGAGGGTCAGCATGACGAACACGAAGAGGAGGGCGAACTCGGCCGGGTTGGGCAGCGTCGGGGCCGAGCCGTTGACCGTGACGACGACAACGTAGACGATCAGGCCCCCGATCAATCCGGAAACGACGTTCCACAGCACCCGCCCCAGAACGACGTAGAGGTACGGCGTTGGCGCCTGCAGCGTGGGTTCGAGAGTGCCCCAGACCCGGTCCTGTCCGGTGGCCCAGCCGCTCCCGTAGAGCGTCTGGCCCCACATGCTCATCATGCCGGCCCCGAGGATCGCATAGACAAGGAAGTTCGGCCCGGAGTTGGCGAACAGGCCGAAGGCGACGAGGCCGAAGATGACCGGGGCGATCATCGAGGGGATCAGCCATTGCGGGTCCGCGACGAACTGCAGGACGCACAGCCGTATCGACGCGAGCGTCGAGCGCCCTCGGGACCAGCCGTAGGCCGGAGCGGTCGCCATCTAGTTCGCTTCCTCTTCCACCAGATCCAGATAGACATCCTCGAGCGAGGTCCGGCGCTCTCGCAGGGCCAGCGTCGCGTGCTCGGAGAGCAGCGCCCGGATGTCCTCGGTCGTGGGCCGTTGGGCGTGGATGCGGATCGTCGCCCGGATTCGGGCGCCGAACTCTTCCGTTACGACCTTCGAGACCCCCGAGAGCGCGCGCAGCGCGGCGAGTTCGTCGTCGTCGAACCCGTAGTCCTCGATCTCGATCGTCCGGTCTCCGCCCACGAGCTGGCGCAGGCCGGCGACGGTGTCGTGCGCCGCGATCCGGCCCTTCGTGAGGACCGCGATCCGGTGGCACAGCTCCTCCGCCTCGAACATGTAGTGCGTGGTGAGGAAGATCGTGACCCCATCGGAGACCAGGGACCGGATCAGCTTGCGCGTCTCCCGGGCGGACTTCGGGTCGAGACCGATCGTGGGCTCGTCCAGGAACAACAGCTCCGGGCCGTGGAGGATGCCGCGGGCGATGTGCAACTTCTGCTTCATTCCTCGCGAGTACTCCTCGACCCGCCGGTCGGCAGCGTCGGAGAGCCCCACCCGTTCGAGCACGGCGTCGATGCGGTGTTCGCGTTCCCCGCGAGGAACTCCGTACAGGTCGGCGAAATAGCGCAGGTTCTCGCGCGCGTTGATGCGGTTGTACAGACCCCGCTCACCTCCGAGCACGAGCCCGATGCGAGGGCGCAGGTGCTCGACCTGCGTCGTAACGTCATATCCCAGGACGTGGGCTGTGCCCGACGTCGGAAGTAGGAGCGTCGAGAGGATCTTGGTCAGCGTGGTCTTTCCCGCCCCATTCGGCCCCAATAGACCGAAGATCGCGCCATGATTGACCGTCAGGTCGATGCCCCGCAGCGCCTCCGTCCGGGTCTTCTCCGTGAAAAGGAATCCCTTGCGGGACTCGAAGACGCGGGTGAGTCGTTGGGTCTCAATCGCGGGGGGGTCTGCCATGCGTGCACGGGCCTCGGTGCGATGGCGAAGCGACCGGGCATAAAAGCTGGGGACGCACTCGGAAGCCTCACTCCATGTGAGTCGGGTAGCGGAGGGGGGTCTCGCCCGGCTCCGCAGCCGCCCGGGGCCTCCGAAAGTGCACCGTTCATCCGTACGTAGAAACAGGTACGGATTCCGGGTTCACTGCGGTCCGCCCGTCCGCGAGGATGGGTCTTACGTCCGCTCCACCGGCGTTTACCGTCTCCGGGGAACTCCCGGCGACGAGCGACACGAGGTTCCGCGCCGCGTTCAGGTCTCGGTC
>DATKQS010000027.1 GCA_035532555.1 Thermoplasmata archaeon
CTATATTGCATTTCTCCGGATAAACCTTTCGGTACGCGGGCCGTGATGCACGCTTCCATCATTCCTGCGACGTGGTATCGTCGTGATCTTGTCCCACGCAGGGAGATTCTGTCCCAGGGGTTTCGTTTCATCCCAAAGCTGCATGGCGCGAGTTAGAAATCAGATCGCCTCTGGTGACCGTTCTGAAACGTTTACTCAACCGTGAAAACGGATTGGGCTGGAGGCGCCAGGAAAGACGAGAGGATCGGGGGGCGGCCCGATGGAACGGTCCTACAACGCCCCGAGCTTCCCGCCCCGAGGGGAGCCCCATTTCTGACCCTGCTGAGCCGCTACGAAGCCAGATGTACTCCGATGACCTCGGAGTCTTCAGTGAGCGACTTTACCGGCCCGGTCGTTGGACTTGATTCCAAGCAAATCTACAAGGAATGGTATCCAGAACCGGGACAAAGAAAGGAATTTAGGGCCCTGATGGGTGTGGCGGTGTTTCCAAAGGACAACGCAGACTTCGAAAGGCGATACGATCTGATTTTGAGCGAGCTGTTCGGTCGCTACCGCCTCACTCGTCACAGGCCGGTGTATTGTGCGGCCGATATCGGAACGCTGCTCGCTCCAAGAGGATTGGCCTACAAATCGTTCTGCCTCAATTTTGCACGCAGAATCCTGTCCCTAGAGGAAGTCACTATCGCCTACTTTGTCACCCGCCTCAATTCGGCTCATCTGATGCACGGCAAGGTCACAATGTATGGTGAGTACGGTACCGCCACGCGCGAGGTCTCCGCGGCCGACTTCATCAAGGAGGTCTATCCGTACTACAACGTCGTCTGCGCGTGGAAGCTTGCCCTAGACATGCAGCTGAAGGGGACTACCTTCCTCTTGGACGGGATGGATCGATTCCCGCCTACCGGGGCGTGGCGCGCCCTGTCATCCTCGCAGTATCCCAAGATTGTTTACAGCGGTGATTGTACATTCCCGGTCATCTCCGCGTCGGATATCATGCTCCGATCTCTGGACTTTTTCCTAGAACACCGCGGCGGAATCACCGACGAAGACGCCGTTCGCAAGATTATCCTCTACGGAGGCCAGGTCCCAGAGGTGAACAAGTCCTTCACCTACATCGGGAACCCGGACCTAGCCGCAATCAAGCCCCTGCGCGATACGCCTCTCATGCCGAACGAGGTTGCGCCCTTCTACCACCACCCAACGATTTACATGGGTGCGGGCGGGGTTTTGGGACAAAAGTCAATCATCAACGGGTCGCCTACGTCAGAAAAGGTGTATCGTCGCGCCGCAAGGATCGGGGCGAGCGTCAAGCTATACGACCCCAAACTCGACAAGTCTATCATCGGCAGCGGGAGCGTTTCCGACCTTTTCTTACCGTTCAATGCCGACGCTAGAGCGCAACTCAGCGCCCTTCAAACGTCCGGTCGTAACGTCGTGGAACTGCGCCTAGAGGAAGAGGTTCTATAATGATCATTCGCGGGGGTAATTTCACCGCTTGTTCGAAACAGGTGGACTCCTTAGATTAGGACCCATCCGTAAGTTAATGGATGGTATTGACGTATATAAACCTCCGGAACGCCTAGTCGCGCCCCCGAGCCAGAGCGGATGGCCCCGTAGGATGTTTGGCAGCGGCATCGGAGCCGATTCTCCTACACGCGATTCCTAGCCCGGTCGATTGTCCTACAGTCGAGAAATTCTCCTACAAAGCCTCTCCGGCGGCAAGCTATTTAAAGCACCTCCAATTGGCGCGCGCACTTCGCGGTCGTTCATGGTCGAGTACAAGGTCGTCGTCTCTGAGGGGAGCACATCGTACGCGCGTACGGTGGCCGACCCCCAGTCCGCCGGTTTCCTCGGAAAGCGCATCGGGGAGACGGTCGGAGGGGAGCTCGTGGGGGCCCCGGGATACGCCTTCCGGCTCACGGGAGGGACGGATCGCAGCGGTTTCGCACTCCGCTCGGATGTTCCCGGAGGCCGACAGCTGCGCCTGTACGTCGGTGACGGATTCGGCTTCCAAGCGCCGCGGCACGGGATGCACCGCCGGCGCACGTTCCGCGGGAACACGATCAGCGAGGAGACCGTCCAGGTCAACCTCGTGGTCGAGCAGAAGGGGCCGAAGCCGCTCTCGGAGCTGTTCGTTCCGGTGGCGGCCCCGACGTCATGAAGGTACCTCGACAACCCGAAGTCAACATCGGTCTGGTCGGCCACGTTGACCACGGGAAGACCACGCTTACCCAGACGCTCACGGGGGAGTGGACCGATCGCCACTCCGAGGAGCTCAAGCGTGGGATTTCCATCAAGCTCGGCTACGCGGACGCCGCATTCTATCGATGCTCGAACTGCGCCCCACCCGCGGGGTTCTCCGTAACCCCCATCTGCACGACGTGCGGCGGCGAGGCGAAGTTCCTGCGGGCGGTCTCCTTCGTGGACGCCCCGGGCCACGAGACCCTGATGGCGACGATGCTCTCCGGAGCGGCACTGATGGACGGGGCGCTCCTCCTCATCGCGGCGAACGAGCCGGTCCCCCAGCCCCAGACGCGCGAGCATCTCTACGCCCTCGACATCATCGGCGTGCACAAGGTGGTCGTGGTCCAGAACAAGATCGATCTCCTTTCCTCGGAGAAGGCCCTCGAGAACTACCAGCAGATCCGCCAGTTCCTGCAGGGAACCCCGCTCGCTTCCGCGCCCGTGGTTCCGATCAGCGCGAACCACAAGGTCAACATCGACGCCCTGATCGCCACGATCGAGGAAACGATCCCGACCCCTCCCCGCGACCTCTCCAAGCCTCCGCTGATGTACGTGGCACGCTCCTTCGACGTGAACCGGCCCGGCACGCTCCCCAAGGACCTCCGCGGCGGGATCCTTGGCGGATCGCTCGTGCAGGGGCACCTGAAGGTCGGAGAGGACATCGAGATCCGGCCGGGATTCTCGAGCGCCCCCGGGGTCACGACCGAATCGCTCCACACCCGGATCACCTCGCTCATCTCCGGCGGGCAGGAGTGGGACGAGCTGCGCCCCGGAGGGCTCGCGGCGATCGGAACGACCCTCGACCCCTCGCTGACAAAGGGGGACGGGCTCACCGGTCGCCTCGTAGGCGCGGCGGGCACGCTGCCTCCCGTCAGCCAGAAGATCCGCCTGAAGGCAACCCTGCTCGACCGGGTCCTTGGCGCGGAACGGGAGACGAAGGTCGAGAAGATCCGAACCAACGAGACGCTCGCGGTGACCGTCGGCACCACCATCGCCTCGGGAAAGGTCACGAGCGCTCGTGGGGACGAGGTCGAGCTGAGCCTCGGCCGGGCCGTCACGGTCTTCCCGCAGAGCCGCGTCGCCATCTCGCGGCGGATCAGCGCCTGGCGCCTGATCGGCTACGGGATCGTGGAGGGACCGGCAAAATGAAGGCGGACCTGATGCAGATCCTCTGCTGCCCCGTGTGCCGGGGCGAGCTCACCCTCACCTCTCGTCGGACCGAGGGGGTCGAGATCATCGACGGCACGCTGACCTGCCCGAAGTGCCGCATCGATTACCCCATCGAAGACGGGATCCCCGACCTGTTGCCTCCCGAAGACCGGGAGTGAACATCCCCCCTCGGACCTCATCGGCCGGTGCGCCGAGCCCCGGGATTCGGCTCATCATCGATCGAGGAGCCCTTCCCGCCCCCTCGGCCGTGGGGTTCCGCTCGAAACGAAGGGTTATGGGCGGCTTGGCCGAGCCAGGGCGATGGCCCGGACCCCTGCCTCGTCCGACCTCGACGAGGACGACCTGATAATCGACGACGAGGAGGAGGAGCCGAAGCGATCTCCCCGGCATCCGAAGTCCTCCCGTCCGACCAACGTCCGTCGGACGAGGCCACGGCCCATCCGGGGGTGGAAGGTGTCCGGGGCCAGGGCCGAGCCCCCCACCGACCGAGAGTCGGAGGGGTACTATCGCACGGGAAGGCGGGGCAAGCCGTCCCCGACATGGCGGGCCCGGGATTCGCTGTACTTCGCGCCCCTGGTCGCCCTCGCGATCATCATCCTCCTCCTCGTCGGCGTGTTCGGCTACACCCAGAACTGGCCCCCGGTGTACGTCGTCGAATCGAGCAGCATGCAGCACGGAGGGTCCGACCAGGTCGGGCTGATCAACGCGGGCGATCTCGTGCTCGCCCAGAAGATCCCCGTGCCCCAGGTCGTCACCTACATGGTTGGGATGGGGCGGGGGTACTCGACGTACGGCGAATACGGGGACGTCATCCTCTACTCTCCCAACGGTCAAGGCGGCACGCCCATCATCCATCGTCCGCTCGTCTATCTCGATTGGAACGCGACGAGTGCGAGGTTCTCCATCCCGGAGCTCCAGGGGCTCGCGTGTGGCTCGAATCCCAACGCGAGCTGGTCCACCTCGGGGACCCTGGGGGGCTGCGCTTGGAACGATCTTCCGAACGGTACCGTGCTCAACCTCTACCGGATCGGATGGCAGCCCGCCACCGTCAGCGTGACCCTCGGTTCTGCGACCTCCGGGGCCCACTCCGGCTTCCTGACGATGGGGGACAACAACTTCGACTGCGCCGCTTCCCCATGCCGGGGAGAGCCCGACCAGGGCCCGGCCGCGATCAGCCAGATCGTCGAGCCCGGTTGGGTGATCGGCGTCGCGCGCGGCATGCTCCCCTGGGTCGGATCCGTCAAGTTGCTGATCGATGGAAACGCGGGATCGGTCCCCGCGCAGTCCTGGCAGTTCCTGGGGATCACGATCGCCGCACTGGTCGGGGCCGCCTTCGCTATCCATTACGCCGGTCGCTACGTCCGCCCGATGGACCCGCGGCGCGCAGTCGAACAGGAGGCCCGAGAGGATGAGGCGGCGGAGGAAGAGGGATCCGAGGACCGGGGGAAGCACTTCTGGAGCCGACTGTCGTTCCGACGTCCGAACGAGGACGACGAGGAGGACATCGACCGTCCCGCTCCCCGACGCAAGCTGAGGGGAGGCGGACGGCCGAAGCCGACCGTCCGGCGCCCATCAAAGACGCACACGGCCAAGCAGAAGGACGACCGATTGTAGAGCCCGGGCCAGAGCGGGCCCCGCCAAACCCTTTTGTCCCGGCCCCGGTCTCCGCCGGACGGGAACGAGTGGGGATGCACGTCATCGGAGGCACCGCATCGACCGATCTCGCCGAGAAAATCTCGCGTGAACTCGGCAACGCGCCGTTTGCGGTGCCGTTCACCAAGCGGTTCCCGGACGGCGAGCTCTACCTGCGGGTCGGTGGTCGGTTCGACGGCGAGGACGTGGTCATCGTGCAGTCCACCCGAAGCGATGAGGACCTGCTCGAACTCCTTCTGCTCCAGGACGCCGTCCGGGAGGGCGGGGCGCTCCGTACGTTCATCGTGATCCCCTACTTCGGGTACGCCCGACAGGATCGGCGCTTCTTCCCCGGGGAACCCATCAGCGCTCGGGCGCTCGCCCGGCATGTCGAGCTCGACGCGGATGCGCTGGTGATGGTCGATCTCCATTCCCCCCAGACACTCTCGCACTTCTCCAAACCCGTGTACGAAGCGAGCGGCATCCCCGCGATCGCGCGCCTGTTGCGCGAACGACCCGTCGATTACCTCGTCTCTCCGGACAAAGGCGGCATCGAGCGCGTCCGCCGCCTCGGGGAGATCCTCCAACTGCCGTGGTTCGCTCTGGAGAAGAAGCGGATCGACAGCGAGCACGTCGAGCTGAGGCTCCCGGCCCAGGCCCCCGCCGAGCTCGCGGGCAAGCACATCGCCATCCTCGACGACGTTATCTCGACGGGAGGGACAATCGTCGAAGCCGCCAAACTCCTCCACCGGAACGACGTCGGGGCCATCACCGCGGCCTGCACCCACGGGCTGTTCCTTCGAGATGCCTTCGAACGCATCAAGGCCGTCACGAACGAGATCTACGCCACCGACACCCTTCAGAACGGCGCGGAGAAGGTCTCGGTCGCTCCGGACGTCGCCCAGATCCTCGTCCGCAACATCGGCGCGACCTGACGGGTCCGGACGCGCGATCATGGACGAGCCGCGGCCCGCCACGTCGGCGCGCCGCGACGACCTCGTCGAGCTCACACACGCATTGCGCCGGGAGCTCCGGAACCGGGGGGAATCCCCCACCGGCAATTGGGTGGAGGATCTCGCGGAGGATCTCCACACCGGCCGGATCCAGGGATGGTACTACGGTGAGGGCGGGGCGGCGCTCGGATTCCAGTCGATGCGCAGCAACCTCTCATTTGGGCACGTCCACACCGAGGCGGGGCCGCTCGCGCTCGACCGAGCGGAGCGGCTCGTCGATGCCCTGCGCGAGCACATGCCCCCGAACGCGCGCGCGATCGACGTGGGGTTGACGGGCCTTTCGCCGGAGGAGGAACGTACCTTGTGGGATCGGCTTGGAGGCCGCCCCGGGGCGCACCTGATCGTGCGCTGCGCGATGGAACGTGAGATCGCCCCCGAGGACGCCGCGGTCGAACCACGACTCCCCACCGGGCTGCGCACGGTCCCGGTCCGGGATGTCTCCCTGGAAGCGCTCGCCGATCTGGACTGCCGGGCCTTCCGCCACACCGAGGACTCCGAGCTGTTCGGCACCGATCCCGCCGACTACCGCCGCGTCCTGGAGGAGCTCTTCGACAGCCGCCTCGGCCGATTCCTGGAGGAGGCGTCGGTCGCGGTGATCAACCAAGAAGGGACGGCGGTCTACGCGGCCCTCATCACCTCCGAACAGTCCCCGAGGCAAGCCACCTACCTCGACCTCATGGTCGACCCGGAACGCCAGCGCGCGGGCCTCGGGACCTTCCTGGTCCGATGGGGCTTCCGAACCCTGCGCGCGCTCGGGTACGGCTCCGTCCGGCTCTGGGTCACGGCCTCTAACGCCCCGGCGCGCGCCCTCTACGAGCGCACGGGCTTCCGGCAGACGGCGACCGCCTCGATCTATCGCTGGAGCCGTCCGGATCCGGATGGGCAACCGCACTCCGGCTGAAATCGACAGTCGCGCGCCATCCATCCCGGGCACGGGCTCAGGCGAGACGGATCGTTGTCCTGCAGCGTCCGGGCGAGGTCGCGTGCGCGTTCGCGCCACAGACGAGCGAACGGCGTGACCGGGTCGAAGGAGTACGAGAGGACGCGCAATGGCACCGGTCCGGAACCCTCCGGCTGCCCCGCGAGGAACAGCCAGGCGCGGTTCTCCCCAAGGGCGGCGCATCGGAACCCGAGCTCGATCGCGTACTGCGGCTGGCGCACTCGGACCTCCTCTGCGGACGGAAGGGTGCGGGTGCGCCACACGCGCAGCAGGTACGGCTTGCCTCGATACACCGGGACCGCTTCTTCGGGTTCCTCGGTCCGGGGCGCGTGGCGAGCGAGCTCGCCGGGTGCTCCGCTTTCCAGCGCTTCCGAAAGTCGATTTCGAACGGGGTCCGAGCCGGCGTGCGGGAGATCCGCCCGTTCCTCCGTTGCCGGAGGCCGGGTCCTCTCGAAGTACGCACGTCGGGGATAGAGCAGGTCCCGGAAGCGCTCGACGACGGGCGGCGGTCGTCCTTCCCGGACCCGGGCCGCGACCCGCCAGCGCTCGCCGGCCTCGCGGTCCTCGACGACGCCGGCCAATCCCGTGAGGATGGGCGATGGTTCGCCTCCCTCGCCCCCCGTGCAGGAGCAGACGTGCTCGCGTTGGAACTCGCATCCACGATCGAACCAGGCACAGCGCGGCAGATCGGTCGGGCGTCCCTCCTCCCACGCCGTTCGCAGCGCCTGCGCCCGCCGCCGGGTCTCCGCCCACAGCGCGGCCGGATCGTGGAAGGAGATGTCGACGACATGGGCGTCGACCAGCTCGTCGCCGCGGGTGATGAGCACCGAGAGGCGGCCGGCCGGTCGCCCAAGGAGGCCGCAGTACATGCCCAGCTGCTCGACGTAATCAGGGCGTGCGCGAGCGAGGTCGTCGACGCCGATGGGACCGCTCGTCGTCTTCAGCTCGATGGGAACCTCCGTGAGCGCATCGATCTGGCCGATGATCCCCTCGCGACGCACCCGCACCTCGAGGGGGGTCCCGGGTCCGAGCTGCGCCCCGAGCCACAGATGCCAGCGAACGCCGGCATCGAGACGCGCCTGGACGCTCGAAGGCTTCGGCAGTTGCGTCTGGCGCCTCCAGTACGCGGCGCGGGGATTGGTCAGGTCGGTCACGCTGATGGGCCGCAGCCCGCTCGCGGCCTGGAGACGGGGGGCGAGCTCGCCCTCGAGGAGCGCATCCTCCTCGACCCGCACGGCACGTGCCCACCCCCCGGCGGCAGGGTCGAGGGGATCGGCGTCCGGTCCCATGGACCTCCCACTCCCCGATCCTATGAGAGAAGGACGGGGGATCGACCGAAGCAAGCCGCTATGTCCCGGATCTCGGTCGGGAGGTCGTGGTCGATCTCACCCGGCGGCCCCTCATCGTCGGTAGCGGGATCGCGGGTCTCTACGTAGCCCTCCGGTGCCACGAGCTCGGCCTGAAGCCGACCCTTGTCACCAAGGCGCGGCTCGAGGAGTCGAACACCCGGTATGCCCAGGGCGGCATCGCCGCGGCGATCGGATCGGACGACTCCATCGATCTCCACTTCGCCGACACGGTCCGCGCCGGAGCGGGTCTCGTCGACCGACCGGCGGCCCGGCTGCTCGCGCACGACGCCCCCGAACGGATCGCCGATCTCGTGCGGCTGGGGGTTCCCTTCGACACGGTCCACGGAGAGATCGCGCTCGGCCAGGAGGCCGCCCATTCTCGCCGGCGCATCCTCCACGCCGGGGGCGACGCGACCGGGCTATCCATCGAAGAGACCCTCAAACGACGCGTCCTCGAGATGGGCATCGAGACCCGGGAACGCACGGTGCTGCGGGAATTGCGTCCGTCCACCACGCGCCGGATCGTGGCCACGCTCTCCGACCCGGACGGTCGCGGGGTCGACCGGCTCGACGCGCGGCCGGTGGTCCTCGCGACCGGCGGAGCGGGGAGCCTCTACCGGCAGAGCTCGAACCCATCGATCGCGACCGGAGAGGGCGTGGCCATCGCCTTCCGGGCCGGCGCGCTCGTGGCCGATATGGAGTTCATCCAGTTCCATCCCACGGCGTTCTACCGTCGCGGGGCTCCCCGCTATCTCATCTCGGAGGCCCTGCGGGGCGAGGGCGCCTCGCTGGTCAACGCCGACGGCGAGAGGTTCCTCGTCTCCGAGCACCGCGACGCGGAACTGGCCCCGCGCGATATCGTCAGTCGCGCGATCGACCGGGAGATCCAGCGCTCCGGTCATCCGTGCGTGTACCTCGACGCGACCGCCACTCCTCGGGACCGCTTGTTCGCACGCTTCCCCTCGATCTGCCACTTCCTCGCGGCCTACGGCATCGATCCGTCTCGCGATCGCATCCCCGTCGCGCCGGTCGCGCACTACATGATCGGCGGTGTGCGGACCGATCTCGACGGCCGGACGACGCTCCCCTCCGTCTATGCCTGCGGGGAGGTCGCCTCCACCGGCGTGCACGGCGCCAACCGCCTTGGGAGCAATTCGCTGATCGAGGGGCTCGTCTTCGGCGAGCGCGTTGCGCGAACGTTGGCGAAGCCACGGGCCGGGAAGCCGGTCCGCACCCGGAGGACACTCGCCATCGATTGGCCGGTGACGCCCGCCGGACCGCAGGAGGAAGGCACGTTCGAGGAGGTGCAGGAACTCCTGTGGGAACGGGTCGGGATCATCCGTGAGGCTGTCGGTCTCGAGAGCGCCATGCGGGAGTTCGGACGGATCGGCGCGTCGGCCGAGCGTCGGACCGAGGCGTTCCCGAGCCATCTCTCCCACGCTGCTCTGACCGCCTACCTCATCGCCCGAGCGGCGCTCACCCGCACCGAAAGCCGCGGAGCCCACTACCGATCCGATCATCCCGACCCGCGCCCGGAGTGGCACCTGCACCTCGGGCTCCAGCGCCGGGCGACGTGAGGGGATTCCGGCGCTCCGTCAACCGTTATCTCCGTCGCGGCGTCCCCCCGGCATGGACCTCAGCCTCTCGGACGAGGAGCGGGATCTGCAGGAGGCGATCCGGCGGTTCGCCCGCAAAGAGATCGCGCCGATCGCGGACAAGATGGACCGGGAGGACTACTTTCCTCGGGACGTCTTCCGACGCCTCGGCGATGCCGGGTTCCTCGGCGTCTCCGTCCCCCCCGAGTACGGCGGCCTCGGACTCTCCTACCGGTGCCAAGCGCTGATCCTGGAAGAGATCGCGCGGGTGAGCCCGGCCCTCGCGCTGAGCGTGGGGGCCCACTCCAACCTGTTCTGTGACAATCTCGCGCGCAACGGCTCCGACGCCCAGCGCAGTACCTTTCTGCCCCCGCTGGCCCGTGGAGAACACATCGGGGCGCTCGCTCTCACCGAACCCGGCGCAGGCTCGGACGCGGTCGCGCTGCGGACCGTCGCCGTTCGCCAGGGCGATCGGTACGTGTTGAACGGCTCGAAGCAGTTCATCACCAACGGCCCCGTAGCGGATACGCTGCTCGTCTACGCGAAGACCGACCCGGAGAAGGGGTCGCACGGGATCAGCGCGTTCATCGTTCCACGCTCCGCGCCCGGCTTCGTCGTCGCACGCAGTCTCGATAAGATGGGGATGCGGGGCTCGCCCACCGGCGAGCTCGCGTTCCAGGATTGCGAGATCCCGGCCGCGAACCTCGTCGGCCCGGAGAACGAGGGCGTGCGGATCATGATGGGCGGCCTCAACGTGGAGCGCGCCGTCCTCGCCGGGATCTCCGTGGGGATCACGACGGAGTGCCTCGAGCGCTCGCTCGAGTACGCGCGACAGCGCGAGCAGTTCGGCCAGAAGATCGGCCACTTCGAGCTCATCGCGGCGAAGATCGCGAACATGTGGATGGACCTGGAGGCCTCGCGTCAACTCCTCTACGGGGCGTTGGCGGCGGTGACGCGCGACAAGCGCTCGGCTCGCGCGAGCGCGGCAGCGCTGACGTTCGCGAGCGAGGCGTCGACGCGCGCCGCGCTCGAGGCGATCCAGATCTGGGGCGGATACGGCTACATGCGGGACGTCCCCCTCGAACGCCTCGCCCGGGATGCGAAGCTCCTCGAAATCGGGGCCGGTACGAGCGAGATACGACGCCTCGTGATCGCCCGCGAGCTCCTCGGACCCGGCTTCGAGCACTGACGGCCGGGCGGCACGCGATGCGGATTTCTCCCCGACATCCCCGCGCTGAGAGCCTCCGCACGCGCGCCCATCTGGCCCAGGAGATGCGCGAGGGGGTCGTTGCGCCCGAAGGTCTGATCGCTCACGGCCGCGGCGAGGCCTTCGACTACCTCCTCGGTGAGCGCAGCTCGGCGAGCGCGCGACGGGCCGAGCGCGCGGCCGCCGCATGGCTCCTGGCCGCCCGACGCCCCGTGGTGAGCGTCAACGGCAACGTGGCGGCCCTCGCCGCGCAACCGCTGGCCCGCCTCGTCCGGGCCCTCCCGCGTCTGCGCGTGGAGGTGAATCTGTTCCACCGCACTCCGGCGCGCGCCGCAAGAGTCGCCTCACGGCTTCGAGCCGCGGGCATCCGGACGGTGCTCGGGGTCCACCCGACCGCACGGATCCCGAAGCTCCCTTCCGACCGGGCCCTCGTCGACCGGGAGGGGATCGCGCAAGCGGACGTCTGCCTGATCCCCCTGGAGGATGGCGACCGCACGGAAGCGCTCCGCGCGCTCGGCATCCGCGTGATTTCGATCGACCTCAACCCGCTCTCGCGGACGAGTGCGCGATCCGATCTGCCGATCATCGATGAGATCACCCGCGCGCTCGATCACATCGCCCGGGCGATCCGCCTTCACAAGGCACAGGTGCGGCCGGGGTTCTTCCGGCCGTTCGACCGGTCTCGGGTGCTCGCGGACGCCTTCGCGACGATCGAACGGCGTCTCACCCGGGAGGCGAGGGCTCGAGCGCCGCGGCCCTCACGGCGCCGGTGAGCCGGGTCGCGATCACTTCCAGGAACCGCGCGTCGCTCTCGTCGTAGGCTCCGACCGCAGTCCCGTCGACGTCGATCTCTCCCAGGACGGCCGTCCCCTCCCGGATCGGGACGACGATCTCCGAGCGGGTATCGAGGAAGCACGAGAGATAATCGGGTTCCTGCCGGACGTCGGCGACGACGATCGATCGGTTCTCCCGCGCGGCCCGACCGCAGATGCCCCGCTCGATCGGGATGCGCGTGTGCTCGGTCGCCGCCTCCCCATTCCAGCCCTCGAGCACGAGCGTGCTCCCGTCCAGACGATACACTCCGGCCCAACGATAGTGGGGGAACTCCATCCGCAGGAAGCGGCAGACCTCGGAGAGGGCGGCTCGCCCCTTCAAGCGGCCGAGGATGGCGTCCACGTGGAGGAGTGACGGCGTCACCTCGCGCGGATGCACGGTCATCGGGCACCGGCCGCAGCGCGGCCGGAGGGGAAAGCGCCGAGGGGGAGATTTCCCCCCGGGACGGATCGACCGCCCCCGGTGTTTGAACTCCCGAGGCGTATTCCGCCACGAGCTTTCCAGACTCGCGCCGTACCGGACTGAGCCACCTCGGCACGCCCCGAGGCGAGGGACGAGAGTTCGCCGATAAAGCTAGCGGGGAGCCTGCACGAGTACCGGCTCGGCCGGGAACCACCCGCACGATGGGCATCCCAGGGCGCGGCGGCTCCCCGGAATCTCGTAGTCGCACTCGGGGCATGGAGCCGGCTCCGGGCCCAAGAGCGGTAGGCAATCGAAGCAGGAACTCCCCCTCCGATCGCCGGGCAACACGACCAGATCCTTGCCGCAGAACACGCAGTGAGAGTAGCGATCGTCGGGCACCGAAAACGACCGGTGATCCGCGAACAACAGCATGGGAGCGGCACGACCAGTTCCCGGTACATAAGGAGTTGGTGTGCCCCCGTTCCGAAGGCCACCCGGGCCGCTTATCTAGGCCCGAGCTTGCCCCGAAAAACCGTTCATCCGTACGTAGGAACAGGTACGGATTCCGGGTTCACTGCGGTCCGCCCGTCCGCGAGGATGGGTCTTACGTCCGCTCCACCGGCGTTTACCGTCTCCGGGGAACTCCCGGCGACGAGCGACACGAGGTTCCGCGCCGCGTTCAGGTCTCGGTC